>JANQFT010000295.1 GCA_028277685.1 Phycisphaeraceae bacterium | reverse complement strand
ACACTGATGAACGACCGTGCGCAGTTGCAGGCGTACATCGCCACACTGGCCACCGCACCGTTCGATCAGCTTGGCCGGGATGAGAAACTCGCCCTGCTGATCAATGCTTACAACGCGTTCACGTTGGAGTTGATCCTCGATCATCACAACGGCGGTGCGCTGCAGTCGATCAAGGACATCCCGGCTGACCAACGTTGGAAGGCGGTGCGTTGGAACGTGGCGGGGAATGTGTGGTCGCTGGATCAGTTGGAGCATGAGCAGATTCGCCCGAACTTCACCGAACCACGCATTCATTTCGCGCTGGTGTGTGCGGCCGTGGGTTGCCCACCCCTTCGCGCTGAGGCATACACCGGGGCGGCGCTGGAGAAACAGCTTGCCGAACAAACCGCTTACGTGCATTCGCATGACAAGTGGTACCGCTATGATGCAGCGACGAACACGGTCTATCTGACGGCGTTGTATAACTGGTTTGAAGGTGACTTCACCCAGCAGGCTGGTTCGGTGTTGGCTTACGTTGCGCAGCATGTACCGACTTTGAACGCACAGCTTGTGGATGGGAAGAACCCGCGCATCGCGTGGCTGGATTATTCGTGGGCGCTCAACTCGCAGGAGAACATCCGATGACCACGACCGATACGCCCGCACCATCGCCTGCCATACATCACGTCAATGATATTCCTGCGCTCGCACCGCTTGATGAGCACAACGTGAAGCTGCGCGATCACGTCCACCCACCGGACTGGACCAACCCCACGCCCAGCGGACGGTACAACCTGGTGGTGATCGGCGCGGGCACGGCGGGATTGGTCACGGCGGCGGGGGCTGCGGGACTCGGCGCGAAAGTGGCGCTCATCGAACGTAGCCTGATGGGTGGCGATTGCCTGAACGTGGGCTGCGTGCCGAGTAAGGCGCTGATTCGCAGTGCCCATGCGGTGGCGGATGTGCGTAGCGCGTCTGATTTCGGCGTCAACGTTCCCGGCAAGACGACCGTTGATTTCGGCGCGGTGATGCGGCGAATGCGAAAACTGCGCGCGGGCATTTCACCCCATGATTCTGCTGAACGCTTCCGGGGGCTGGGCATTGACATGTTCATGGGGCAGGCGTCGTTCGAACGTGATGGCGAAGTGCGCGTAGGCGAACACGTGCTGAAGTATGCACGTGCGGTGATCGCCACCGGTGCGCGGGCCACCGTACCGCCGATCGAAGGTTTGGCAGAAGCTGGTTACCTGACCAATGAAACGGTGTTCAGTCTGACCGAGTTACCCAAACGTTTGGCCGTGATTGGGGCGGGTCCCATCGGTTGCGAGTTGGCACAGAGCTTCGCGCGATTCGGCAGCAAAGTGACGTTGATCGAATCGGGTGATCAGATCATGCCGCGTGAAGACCGTGATGCAGCGGCGATTGTCGAAGCATCACTCAAACGTGATGGCGTGCAGATCGTGTGTGGCGGCAAGACGGCCAAGGTACGTGTGGAAGGTTCAGCGCGGATGATCGACCTGCAATGTGGTGACCACGCACACGAGGTGCGCTGCGATGCGATCCTCGTTGGCGCCGGTCGCAAACCAAATGTTGACGGGTTGAACCTGGAGGCGGTAGATGTTGCATACGACGAGCGCACCGGTGTACAGGTGAATGACAACCTGCGCACCACCAACAGGCGTATCTTCGCCGCAGGAGATATCTGCAGCCGCTTCAAGTTCACCCACGCAGCCGATGCGATGGCCCGCATCGTGATTCAGAATGCATTGTTCTTCGGCGGAGCGAAGGTATCAGCCCTGACCATCCCCTGGTGCACGTATACCGACCCCGAAATCGCGCACGTCGGTTTGTATAGACACGAAGCGAAAGCGCAAGGCATCGATGCACAAACGTTCACCATCGAAATGAGCAAAGTCGATCGCGCGATTCTCGATGGCGATACCGAAGGTTTCTGCAAGGTGCACGTGAAGGCAGGCAGCGACAAAATTCTGGGGGCGACGATTGTGGCGCGCAACGCCGGCGACATGATCGGCGAGATCGCCCTGGCCATGACCAACAACCTGGGTATGGGGGCGATCGCGAAGACCATTCATCCCTATCCCACGCAAGGCGCGGTCATCAAACAGACGGCTGACGCGTTCAACCGCACGCGCCTGACGCCGTTGGTGACGAAGCTGTTCAAAGCATTACTGGCATGGCGGCGTTAATCTTTCTATCGCGGATCAGGACTGATTGACCCGCGCCATTCTTGTGCTAGGGTGAACCATCGTGGAAGCCCGCACACCATCCCGCACACCACTGATCGTCTGCCTGTGCGCTCTGACGGTGTGGTCGGTGTGCCTGTTTCTGATCAGCCCACTTTTCGATTACGACATCGAAACAGCCAAGCCGATTCTGATCTTCGTGCTGCTTCAGATGACGGCCGGTGTAATCTACATGCTGACGCTCTGGCTGTTGCGCAAACAGCCGAACACGCGCACGTGGCTGTGGGTAATCCTCGTGGTCGGGCTGGTCATGCGACTGTCGCAACTGTTCGCCACGCCGGTGCTCGAAACCGATTTCTACCGGTACCTCTGGGATGGCGCCCTGACCGCGAACGGATTCAATCCGTATCGCTACGCGCCGGAAGAGGTGCATCCCGGTTCCGAGGTAGTATCGGAGAAGATTCTGCGGCTGGCAGAACGATCCGAACCGCTGGTCGAACGCATCAACCACCCGCACCTGCGCACCATTTACCCCCCCACCGCGCAGGCGAGCTTCGCGCTGGCGTACAAGCTTGATCCGTTCGACATCAAAGGATTGCGGTACACCTGGTTCGGTGTTGATGTGCTGATTGTGATCGCGCTGATGTTCCTGTTGAAGCGCACCGAAGTGCCGATCTTCGGTTTTGCCGTGTACTGGCTGAACCCCCTACTCATCAAGGAAGTGTTCAACAGCGGGCACATGGAACTGCTGGTGGTACTGTTCGCGTTGGTGGCATTGGTTCTGGCGGCGAGGCACCAGGCAATCATCGCGGCATTCGCTTTGGCGTTCGCCACCGGCGCGAAGGTGTGGCCCGTCGTGTGGTTACCACTGATGCTGCGCAAGTTGGGCCGCACTCCCGGAAGTATGATCGCGACGCTGTTCATGTTCGTGTTGATCGCCAGCGCTGTCGCCTGGCCGGTCGCCACGAGCAACTTCGATGAATACAGCGGCTTCACCAAATACGCCAAACAATGGCAGATGAATGATTCGGCCTACCTGATCGTGCATGAAGGAGCGAAGCTCATCAGCGATGATCACGCGCACACCATCGCCCGCATCGTGGTGATGGGACTGGTGGGTGTGGTGATCATCGCAGCCATGCGCTGTTACAAACCCAACATCGACTGGCTGATCCACAGCGCGCTCGCGGTGATCGCAGCCGTGTTCCTGTTAAGCCCCACACAATTCCCGTGGTATTACCTGTGGGTGTTGCCGCTGTTGGCGGTGCGGCCGATGTGGTCGCTGATCGCGCTGACCGTGACGCTACCGATGTACTACCTGCGATTCATGTTCACCGATGCCCACGTCGCGTGGTTTGATTACGGCTTGATCTGGCTGCAGTTCGTGCCCATCTGGGTATGGCTTGGGTGGGAACTTCGGAGGATGCGCACGTGCACACCGACCAGCGCATCGCCCTGCTGATTCCCGCGCTCAACGAGGAGTTGGCCCTCGGTGATCTGCTGACCGGGTTGCCGGCCGGCCTCGATCGCGTGGTGGTGGTTGATAATGGTTCGACCGATCGCACATCGGACGTCGCTAAACAACACGGCGCCATCGTCGTGCATGAACCGCGACGGGGTTACGGTGCCGCGTGCCTGGCAGGCCTGACCGCCATCGCGGCAAACCACCCTCCGGACATCATCGTCTTCATGGATGCCGACCGCAGCGATCACCCGGCCGACCTGCCCGCCTTGCTGGAACCGCTCATCCGTGATGAGGCAGACATGGTCATCGGTTCACGCACGTTGGGCACGGCCGAACGCGGCTCACTCAGCTTGCCGCAGCGGGTGGGCAATGCGCTGGCCACGTGTCTGCTACGGCGCATCTGGCAGGTGGCCTGCACAGACTTAGGACCCTTCCGCGCGATTCGCTGGGGCGTGCTCGAACGACTCAGCATGAACGACCTGGGCTACGGCTGGACGGTGCAGATGCAGGCTCGCGTTGCCCGCATG
>JANQFT010000262.1 GCA_028277685.1 Phycisphaeraceae bacterium | reverse complement strand
CTGCAGTGTGACAGATCAATGTCACCCAGCAGCCTCATAAGCAACACGGCCTGATACGAGCTTGGAACCAACAGTGTTCGGTCGTTTTTCGATTAACGCAATTTGGCTGACTCGCCCGGTTCGCCGGGAACTGCTACCGATAAGATGCGCCATTGGCCTTGCTCATCCATCAGGTGGTGGGTCAGTTGCCATGGCTGGTCGTGTGTCGGGTCGATGCTTATCTCCCAAAAACCCTGGCCCGCAGGAAAATCTTTTCCTGCCAATACCGGCGCGCCGGCGTTGATGGCAACTATGTTCGGCGCATCGGGATGACGCCAACACCATGGCTGATGCACATGCCCGTGCACGTACAACACATCGTTGGGCAAACTGAGCGTGCGAACAAGCCGCGGCACATCGCGCAGCGCGTGGGAGCGACTTTCAGCCTTATGTCCGCGCGGGGTGCCAATCGGATAGTGGCACATGGCGATGATGCGATCATCTTCAGGGATGTGCGGTGCGATGACATCATCAAAAGCACGCAGTTGCCTTTCGGTCAGGGCTCCGTGTGCTCCAGTAAAGGTAGGTCGGGCGGCATCGAAAGCCACCAGGTGAAGGTGGTCAGCAATCTCGTGATGATAAGGCCACACCATCGATGTGTGTTCTGAGAAAGTTTGCTCGAAACGTTTGGTGCGCGCAGAAGTAAAAGAATACCGGTCGTGGTTGCCGGGCGTGATGAACGCATGGGTTTTTTCAAGGATGGGTGTGAGTTGCTGCAGGGCGAGTTGGAACTCTGCGGGCAGGGCAGTAGTGGTCAGATCACCCGTGCAGAGCAACATGTCCGGCTCGAGCGATGTCATGTGCTCGATGAGTTGAGGAAGCAGGTCGACCCGAAGCCGCGCGCGGCGATTCAGCCATAAGTTCAACTGGCCAAGCAGTCGTTTGCCAAGAAGATGCCATGGGGCCACGGCTAGACGATAGACATGGACATCGCCCAACAGGATGAAGCGTAGCGGCGTTGCCGTGGGGAGCGATGGCGCATCGGAATACTGCGGACCGGTATGATCCATCATGACCACGATAACAGATCACTGGATATTGCGGTATGCGAGCGCACAAGAAAGGGCATCCCGAAGGATGCCCATGGTGTGGTTGTGTTTCTCGAGCTCCGCCAAGGGCTGCGCCCATGTCGGGGCTTCTCAAGACTCATCCGCCTTTGCCAAGGCTACGGCGAACTTGAGCCTTCCACTTACTTGATTGCGATTTCCTTGCCGCCCTTGCTGGCCGATTCGTAGATCGCGTCGATCATCTTCTGGATCATCAGGCCGTGTTCGACGGGGCTTTTATCTTCGGTGCCTTTACGGATGGCGTCGACGAAGTTGTTCATTTTCGTCACCCACATATCGTTTTTGGGCAGGTAGTGCGGGGTGGCGTTGATCATGGTGCCGTCTTTGTCGTAGAACAGTGCCGGGGGTTGTTTGGTGGCGCCGCCTTTGGTGCCCAGCACTTCGAACTTCATGCCTTCCATTTCGGGGCTGGGGTGGCCAGCGAACATGGCGTCCACCTGCATGACTGCGCCGTTCTCGAAACGGATATGGCCGACGCAGAGGTCTTCCACGTCGTAGGTTTTGTAATCCCAGTTGGGCCACATGCTCACAGCGTTGGACTTTTTGTTACCCATGTAAGTCCAGGTCATGCCCATGGCACCGATGGGCTTGGGGCAGCCCATGCAGTAGTGGGTCATTTCCATGGCATGCACGCCGATGTCGATCATCGGTCCGCCGCCTTGCAGTTTTTTCTGACCGAACACGCCCCAGTTGGGGATGCCGCGGCGACGCATCGCGTGAACCTTCGCCACCATGATGTCACCGAGGCTGCCTGCGTCGATGGCGCGCTTGATCATCTGCGTGGCGGGTTCGAAGCGGTGCTGGAATGCAATCGTGCAAACAAGTTTCTTCTTGCGGGCGAGGGCACGAATCTTTTCACCTTCAATCGCATTCATCGCCAGCGGCTTCTCGATCATCACGTGGCAGCCGGCGTTCATCGCATCGATGGCCGGTTCGTAGTGCAGCCAGTTGGGCGTGCAGATGCTGATGGCGTCGAGGTCGACGTTCTTCAGCATGTCCTTCCAGTTCTTGAACAGGTTGTCGGTTTCGACGCCGTACTCGTTGTGCATCTTGTCGAGGTTGGCTTCGACCACATCGGCACCAGCCACGATTTCAACACCATCGATTTCCTTGTACTGGTGGGCGTGGGCATTACTGATAGCGCCGCAGCCGATGAAACCGACGCGCAGGGTCTTCTTTGAACGCTTCTTGGATGAACTCTTCTTCGCGGCCATGGAGTACCTTTCAACTGTTGAACAGGGCTGGAGTATTTCGGGGGTGTTCCTCTTGTTAGCGCGGCATTCTCGTGACCTGCTGCGCAAATCGCAAGAGGCCAGACGCGCAAAAGTTATGATTTTTCATGCTTTTCTTGCCCGAGACGCCCGCGCGCGATATCTTGGCACCACTCGCGGGGACATTACAAGACGAGGCATGGATTCATGGACGATCCGGTTCTTCTCTCGCGTATTCAGTTTGCGATCACGGTTGGTTTCCACTTCCTCTTCCCGCCGATCTCCATCGGGTTGGCGTGGTGTCTGGTGGTGGTCGAATGGCAAGCATGGCGTACCAAAGACCCCCATTGGCGTGATGCCGGCAGGTTATTCGCCCGCATTTTGGCTCTTACTTTTGCTGTCGGTGTGGCGACCGGCATCGTGATGGAATTCCAGTTCGGCACCAACTGGGCGGAGTATTCCAAGTTCGTGGGCGACATCTTTGGTGCCCCTCTCGCCGCCGAAGCGCTGTTCGCCTTTTTCCTGGAAAGCGCGTTCCTCGGTTTGTATCTGTTCGGTCGTAACAAGGTTGGCCCGGGCCTGATCTGGTTCAGCGTGTTGATGGTGGCGGTGGGGGCGACCATCAGTGCGTTCTGGATTCTCGCGGCCAACAGTTGGCAGCAGACGCCTGCGGGCTTCATCATCAACGAAACCACGGGCCGGGCGGAACTCAGCGACTTCATGGCCGCGGTGTTCAACCCCTCGACCATGCCGCGTTTCTACCACACCATGATGGCCAGCCTGGTTTGCGGTTCGTTCTTCATGGCGGGGCTTGCCGGTTATCGCCTGCGTCGTGATGCGAACAACGAAGCGGACCGCAAGGCGCTGAAGGTGGCGGTCATCATTGGCTTGCTCGCCAGCATTGCGGTGGCGTTCCCAACCGGTCACGTGCACGCTCAGCAAGTGGCCGCCACGCAGCCGACGAAGTTTGCCGCCATTGAAGGACTGTACGAATCAGAAAAAGGCGCCCCACTGGTTGCATTCGGTTTGGTTAAAGACGACCCGCCTGATCTCAAGGCCCGCATCGACTTACCCATCGAAGGTTTACTCAGTTGGCTGGCGTTCGGTGATGCTGAAGCCGAGATCCTTGGCATCAATCACTTCAGGGAAAAGGGTGTTGGTACGCCGCCACTGTGGCTCACGTTTGTGTCGTTCCACAACATGGTTATCCTCGGTGTGATATTCCAGTTGGCGATGGTGCTGGCGATGATTCAGTTGATTCGAAAGAAACTGTGGACAAGTCGACGGTTGTTACTCGCGATTCTGATTCTGGTGCCTTTCACGTTGGCCGCGTGTCAGTTTGGTTGGGTGGCAGCTGAGGTGGGGCGTCAGCCTTGGGTGGTGTATCCGTCGCTCACTCTCGACGAATGGACCAATCTGCCTGCGGCCGAATTGCAGGCGAAGGTAGCCGAGATGAGTTTGCTGACCGAACGAGCGGCGTCGCAATCTGTCACGGCTGGAGAAGTGCTTTTCTCCATCACATTGTTCACCGCAATCTATCTGGCGCTACTTGCGCTCTATCTGTTCCTGTTGTTCCGCGAAACGAAACACGGTGTCGCGCCGCTTGAGCCCGGAAGCACGGATGCATCAGATCCGCACGGAAAGGCGGTGTCACAATGAGTCTTGAACTACTGCAAACCATCTGGTTCCTGTTGATTTTCGTGTTGTTGGCCGGCTACGCCGTGCTCGATGGATTCGACCTTGGCGTGGGCATCCTCCATCCACTGGCCAAAGGTGATACCGAACGTCGCATCGGTCTGAACGCCATTGGCCCGGTGTGGGATGGTAACGAGGTGTGGTTGCTGACCGCCGGCGGTGCGCTGTTCGCTGCATTTCCACCGGTGTATGCGCTGTTTGGTGAAGGGTTCTACCTGGCCATCATGCTGCTACTCACCGCGCTGATCTTTCGTGCGGTCTCAATGGAGTTTCGCAGCAAGGTTGATTCACCTGCATGGTGCCGTGTGTTCGACTTCACGTTCTTCCTCGGCAGTTTTCTTGCAGCCTTGTTGTTGGGCGTGGCGCTTGGTAACGTGTTGCGCGGGTTGCCGATTGATGCCGAGGGCAAATTCGTCGGCACGTTCTTAGGTCTGCTCAATCCCTTCAGCTTGCTGGTTGGTGTGACGGGCGTGGTTGCCTTCATCATGCATGGTGCGGCTTATTTGGCGGTGAAGACCGAAGGTGGGCAGCAAGCCCGCATGCGGAAGCTCATTGTGCCGAGTTGGATGGTGTTTGTGTTGCTGGCGATTGCGGCACATGTGTACGGATGGTTCGAAGTACCGCATCTTTTTGAAGCAGGGTTGGGCCGTGTGATGCCTTTCATCTTCGCTGCGGTGTTACTGGTGGCGCTGGTCTACATTCCGATCGCCTCGCGTAAACACAAAGATGTATGCACGCTGTTTGCCACAGGCACGGCCATCTTGGCAGCGTTCGGTGCGGTAGGGTCAGCCATGTTCCCGGTGTTCATCCCCTCCACCGTAGAAGGTGGCATGGCGCTGACCGCGATGGATCATTCATCGACGAAGTTGACACTGACTTGGATGCTCGGCATTGCGGCCATCGGCGTGCCCATGGTGTTGACCTATACCACGTTCATCTACTGGACGTTCCGCGGCAAAACGAAACTGGGTGAGTTCGCGTACTGAAATCGGAAGTCTCACGCACTGTGTCGTTTGCGGTAGCGCTTCGGGCTTGTGCCTGTGTGCTGATGAAACTGCCGACTGAATTGGCTGACGTTAGCGTAACCCAGTTGTTCCGCCACCTGGTAAACGGTGAGGTTGGTGGTGGTGAGCCTGCGTGCCGCTTCGCGAATGCGCTGGCGGATGACCCATTCACGCGGGGGCACGCTGAACGTCTGACGGAAACAGCGACTGAAATAGTCCGCTGATAGATCAACCACCCGGGCCAGTTCGTCCAGGGCGAAGCGTTGGTCGATACGTTCGTTGACATATCGCAGTAACTGGCGGCATTGCGCGGGGCTCAACTGCCGCGTATCCTCCGATCCCACGTCAAGGCGATGCAACTCAATCACGAGCGTTGCCAACAGATACCGAAGTTTGTCATCGGACAGTGCGCCGCCGAGGGTGATCTCATCTTCGACCTGTCGCATGATGGGCCAGAGTTCACCGGCATGGTTCGCGATTACGCTCGGCCTTGGTAGTCGTACTGGCATGCCATCGCGCCGCAGCCGAAACCACACTTCGGTAAACACCAGTCGCGCAGGCCAGGTCATGTCCATGCGTGCGGTCTCATTCAGCCAGAACAGGCTATCTGGCATGAGGGTGAACGGCTCGTCCTCCACGCGGCCAGGCACGATGCCCTCCAGTATCAGGTAAAGCACGTGCCACCCGAAGCTGTGGTCGCGGCAATGCCACTGATCTGTCCGCACCGCATAGCCAAAGCAACGCCGATCGACCTCGATATCGCACGCCGGATCAGCCAACCAGGTGGCGAGCTGTTCCAGCGGCACGATGTATTCATCACCGGATAGCGCAATGTTTTTCACGGTATGCAGTATGGCATCTGTGCTGATGAAAGGCAATACTGAAAACGGTAGTTGTGCGTGGGATATTCCCGATCCCAAGGAAAGAATCATGCCCGAGGTAACCCAAACCAGCCCTGTTACTGAACAACAACTGGCGCAATTGAAGCGTGATGGTTATTTCATCGTGCGCCAGGCGGTGGATAGCGATGCGATCGACACGATTCGCGAAATCATTCTGGAGTTCGTCACCGGAAAGCGGCAAGTCGGCGTGACGGAGATGGTGCAGGAACTGCACGCGATGCCGCAGGATGAACTGACCGGCAGAATTCGAAAGCTCAGTGGTATCGGTCGTACGACGCCAGAGATATGGAACCACTGGTATGCTGGCCAGCGCGTGCTTGAATACGTGCGTCACTTCCTGGGCGACACGATCTATCTGAAATACGACTCGGTCTTCATGAAGCCAGCCAGGGTGGGTGGTTCGACGCCGTGGCACCAGGACATCGGCCTGTGGCGGGATGTGAACAGCGATGCGTGGAATGCCTGGCTTGCGGTTGACCCCGCCACGCAGGAAAACGGTTGCCTGCAGTTCATTCCCGGCACGCACGAAACGCCGGTCATCCCACACGTGAAGTATCCCGATGCGGTGCATGGCGAACTGCCACGCGAGTTGGTCAAACGCACCATCGCAGAGAAGGGCGTGGTTCACATCGAACTTCAACCCGGGGACTGCGCGATGTGGCACAGCCACCTGTGGCACTACAGCCCTGAAAACAAAAGTGACAAACGCCGCATCGGTATGGGTGCGGTATGGATCAACCCGCAGCAGGCATCGCAGGTGACCATTCGCTCGTTCGTGAAGGCGATGGTCAATGGTGAGCGGCAAACCTTCCCGCCGCCCAAGGTGGATGTTGCTCCCGGCCTGCACATGAACGTCAACTCGCACATCCCCTTAGAGGACATCGTGGCCCCATGGTTGTTTCGAGTCAAACTGCTGAAACGTTAGATCAACGCACACAACAAGCACTGGATATCGCCGAAAAATTCACGGCAGCGTATCGTGATCATTTAGACGATCACATTGCCGTGCGCGAAGCCCACTGCATGGCGGCGCAGTATCCCGATGCATTCTGGGACATTCGTCCCGGTGATGTGTTTGCCGGCCGACGCACGTACTACTTCCTCGCAGGCTTCGAGGCCGAGCGCTCCAGTAACAAGGAGTACAAATGCCTTGGTGATGTGCCCGGCTATGAATACACGCAAGAGGATAAAGAGCTGCGCCGCATCATCGGTGTAAGCAACGGAGGTTTCTACCATCAGCATTATGAACTGTCGCAACTGATCGATCGCCTGCCCGAAGGCAATGACGATCGCAAACGGGCTGAATACGTGCTGGCGTTCTGGAACGAGCACTCCATGCGGCGCAAGTACAACGAAACGCTCACCGAAGAAGTGTTGGCCGGCATGGGCAAGACGACCGGTTTCGACACGCGCCTGGCCAGCGGGTTCATGCGGCTCTGCTGCTTCAGTCTTCATTACGACAAACTGCTGCAACTTGGTATCCCCGGCATGCGTGACTTGATCATCAAGCACCAGAACGACGCCCGCAGCAATGGTGGTGATATCGAACTGTACGATGGCATGTTGATGGCCCTCGATGTGCTGGTCAGTATTTTCCGTCGTTACGAAGCGCAGGCGAAGGAGCTTCTGGCCCAGTGCGGTAACGATTCTGGTCGTAAAAAACTGGAGTTGATTGCCCAATCTTGCGCTCATGTGGCAGAGAAGAAGCCCGAAACACTGCATCAGGCGATTCAGTTATTCTGGATATATAACCTTGTTTCGGATGCTCCCAATTACGGGCGCATGGATGTGTACCTTGGCGACTTCTATTGCGATGATATCGACAGCGGCAGACTGCCCCCGCAGCAGGCAGAAGACTATCTCTGTGGTTTGTGGCAACTGATCAGTGAGGTGAGTGGTGATGGGGGCCACACCAAACCCAACTCGCGGTTGGTGGTGGGGGGCAAGGGACGGCGCAACGAAGCGAATGCGAATCGTTTCGCGCTGGCGGTGATGGATGTGATTCAGCGCATGCGCGTCGATGAACCCAATGTGACGTTGCGATTCTGCAACGGTCAGGATCGCGCGTTGTTCGACAAGGCCATCTCCACGTTGGGTGAAGGCTGCATCCACCCCGGTCTGTACAACGATGACGAACATATCCCCATGGTGCGGGATCATCATGGGGTGACGGAACAAGACGCAGAGCAATACCTGCCCGAAGGTTGCGGCGAGTTGTTGATCGACCACATGGGGTTTGGATCGCCGAACAACATCCTGCTATATCCATCTGCGTTAGACCTCGTTCTGCACAACGGATTCGACACTGTCACCCAGGAACAACGCGGCCTACCGTTGGGTGAACTCAGCAGTTTCGATACGTTTGATAAGCTGGTCGATGCGTTCAAGCAGCAGATCGATTTCACCAACGATATCCTTGCTAAACGTCACGCCATCGAGCACCAGGTCGAACGGAAAACGGTTGCGTTTCTCTTCATGAGCATGTTGACCGATGACTGCATCGCCCGCGGCAAGGCACTGTTCAATGGTGGGGTGCGTTATCTGGGCGGCGTAATCGAAGGTTTTGGCCTGACCAACACGGCCGACAGTCTCGCTGCTATTCGCGAACTCGTCTATGAACGCAAAGTGCTCACGCTGGAACAGGTGGTCGAAGCGGTTGATGCTGATTTCGAGGGTTATGATCGTGAACGTAGACTGATGCGCGATTGCCCGAAGTTCGGCAACGATGATGACTGTGTGGACGCATTACACTGTGAACTCAGCGCCTTCGTGAACGACAGTGCGAATGAAGCCGGCCGTCGCCACGGGTTGGACTTCTTCCTCACATGTAACCTCAACCCCGGCGGCTTGTACTACTGCAACTTTGTCAAAGCCACGTCGGACGGTCGCGGTGATCGCGAAGCGTTGCCCATGGGGAACGCGCCGATGGCGGGTTGCGATCAGTCGGGTGTCACATCGCTGCTCAATTCGATGGCGAAGCATCCGAAGAATCACGCCGGCTATGTGCACAATCTGAAACTGAACAAGTCGATGTTCCAGGGCGAGAACCGCCAGCGTCTCGAAGCATTACTCGATGCTTACTTCGCCAACGGTGGCTTGCAGTTGATGATTACGGCGCTCAATGTGGATGACCTGCAAAACGCACTGAAGGAGCCGGAGAAGTACCAACACCTGCAGGTGCGCGTGGCGGGTTGGACCTCGCGATTTGTCGATCTGAGTCCGGCTTACCAGAAAGCGATCATCGATCGCACGATGTACGGTGATTGATCCGCATCATGATTCGGCAAGGCACACAATCCGCCAATGCCTGTGCGACCTTCGATACGGTCGGGCTGATCTTCGATGTGAAGAAGTTCAGCAGCAATGATGGTCCGGGTATTCGCACGGTGGTGTTTGTGAAGGGGTGTCCGCTGTCATGTAAGTGGTGTCATAACCCGCAGTCAATGCGTGGTCGGCCGGAGGTATCGTATCGTGATGAATTGTGCGGTAAGTGTGGGCAGTGCGTGAGCGCGTGTCCGCATGGTTGCCATCGCGTCATCGATGGAGCGCATCTGTACGACCGCGATCAATGCACACGCTGCACGGCGTGCATGTCCGGTTGTATGGAAAATGCCTTGAAGTTGATCGGCGAGCATCGCACGGTGGATGATTTACTGGTGATGCTGATGAAGGACAAGCATTTCTTCGATGCTTCCGACGGCGGCCTCACCATCTCCGGCGGAGAGCCGATGGCCCAACACAGGTTCACTCACGCGATGTTGCAGGCCGCTCAGCAACAAGGCATTCACACTTGCCTGGATACTTCCGGTTGCGCACCGTTTGAACGGTATGCCACGCTGATTGAATACGTTGACCTGCTGCATTATGACATCAAGGAAACCGATAACGCACGACATCGCCAATACACCGGTGTGAGCAACACACTTATCCTTGAGAACCTGATCCAATTGAATGAGATGGCGAAAAACATCGTGTTGCGTTGCCCGATCATCCCCACGCTGAATGACCGCGTTGAGCATCTTGTGGCAATCGCCAAACTTGCGGAGCAATGTGATCGCATTTCGCGCATCGACATCCTGCCCTATCACCCCTACGCCAGCACCCACGCAGTGCGCATCGGCGGAACATATGCGTTAGATGGTCTTCCTGCCGCCACTGAAGAACAAGCCGAACGATGGATCACCACTACGCAGTCCCATACCCATAAGCCCGTCATGCGTGGTTAGTCGGTAGCCATCCCTGCAATCAATGTCTATCCTTAGAAGCCCCAGTCGTCGGGGCCTTGATTGTATATGAACGATTCAACGGGTTAACGAATCAACGATTTATCGAGTCTCCCATGCTCTACCGACGCTTTGGACGTACCGAACTGAAAATTCCCGTGTTCTCCTGTGGGGGCATGCGCTACCAGGATGGCTGGCAGGATAAGCCGCTGGATGAAGTCGACCTTGAAAGTCAGAAGAACCTTGAGGCGACCATCGAGCGCGCAATGGAAGTGGGTATCAACCACGTCGAAACCGCACGCGGCTACGGTTGCAGTGAACGCCAGCTCGGCCTGATTCTGCCGCGGCTCCGCAAGCAGATAGGCGACAAACTGATCGTGCAAACCAAGGTCGGCCCCGATGACGACCCGAAAAAGTTTGAAGCCAACTTCCACGATTCCCTCAAACGCCTTCAACTCGATTACGTCGACCTGTTCGCCTTCCATGGTCTGAACAACGATGAAACACTCGACCGGGTCGTCCGTGATGGTGGCTGCTTTGAAGTTGCCCAGAAATTACGTGAGCAGGGCAAGTGTCGTTTCATCGGTTTCAGTACGCATGGCCCGCCGGATGTAATTACCCGGGCCATTCAATTTGGCGAGGCGGAATCGGGCAAAGGCTTCGACTACCTGAACCTGCACTGGTACCTGGTGTTCCAGCGGAACTGGTCCTGCATCGAGGAAGCAACCAAACGCGACATGGGTGTGTTCATCATCAGCCCGACCGACAAAGGCGGCAAGCTGTACGAACCGCCGCAAAAGCTGGTCGATATCTGTGATCCACTTCACCCGATCACGTTCAATGATCTGTTTTGTCTGAATGAAGAGAAGGTACACACGCTGAGTGTCGGAGCGTCGAAGCCGGGCGACTTTGATGAACACCTGGCAATGTTGGATGTTTGGGAAGACCGTGCGTCCATCCTCGAGCCTCGCCTGGTGAAACTGAAGGAAGAACTCGACAGGCACGTAGATGCCGACCTGCATGATCCGTTCAACATGAACCTGCCTGATTGGCAATCTACGCCCGGCGGTATCAACATCATCATGGCGCTGTGGATGCGCAACCTCGCGCTCGCATGGGACATGACCGAGTTCGGCAAGATGCGCTATAACATGCTGGGCGGCGCGAGCCACTGGTTCCCCGGCTACCGGGCGGACAAACTGAATGATCTGGATGTTGAGCGCGACCTGTCCGCCGTCCTCGAATCCCGCGGTCATGATTCCAAGCGCATCATCGGTTTGCTACGCGAAACGCACGACCTGATCGGTGGCGAGCAGCGCAAACGCCTCAGTCAGGGTGGTTAGAATGCCTTGCCGCAGTGAGGACAGTAGTCAAAATCATCGTTGATGGCTTTGCCGCAATACGGGCAGAAGTTGAACGCCTGTTTGCGAGATTCATTCCAAGTCGCAGGTGGGTTGCCACGGTCTAGCATGCGGGCAACAGGGTCCGTTTCTTCATGTGAGGTCGTAATGTCGTAATGGCTCACGCGATTCTTCTGTGTGGTGTTATACAGGTGGTAGAGCGTTGTAGCGATCATGCCCACCATGAGTAGCGCACCAAATACAATCATGATCGGCGGCGCGCCGATCCGCGATGCCATGATGACCCAGAAGATAGCGAACGCAACGCCGATAATTCCGCCGATTGCCCCCATGAACGATGGGCCGCGACCGGGTTTCACGCTATACATGATCCACCTCCCATAAGGTTGACATTCACTTACTATCGCTGATGTGGTGGGGTGTAGGGTTCGATGATGTCCAACACATCGTCCAACTGAGCGATAGCCAACGCCACGCAGGTGTCGGCTGCGCCGTAGTAGAGTTTCAACTCACCATTGTCTTCGAGGATAAAACCGCCGGGGAAGACGACATCGCCACGGTAGCCTTCACGTTCGTAGGGGTGAGCATCATTGTTGGGGTCGATGATCGGCTCGGGCGCCATGCCGATGATTTTCCACGGCTCGTTCAGGTCGAGCAGCACCAGCCCGGCCATGTAACGCTTCCGCCATGGGTTATGGGGGTGCCAGGTGTTCAGTTCGTATTCTGGATTTTCATCCACCGCATGGATGGTGGTGAGCCAACCGCGATCCGTTTTGACTGGTGGGGCGGCGGGGCCGACTTTGCTGGTGGCGTACGGAACGTGATCACTGCCCAGCACCAATTCGTGATCACCCCAGTAACGGCAATCCGGTGAGGCACCGAACCACATGTCCCACGGTTGCGCCTGGTTCCAGCGGCCGTAGTTACTGAAGGGGCGTTCGAGTCGGCAGAAGTTGCCGTTCACCTTCTCGGGGAACATCACCATGTTACGGTTGTCGGGCACGGTGGAGGAAAGTACCTCCCATTTCTCGAAATCATCGGTGACGGCAATGCCGCCTTTCACCCCGTGGCGGGTGTCGATGGCGAAGCACATGTACACCCGGTCGTCGATCACGGTGATGCGCGGGTCGTATGCACGTTTGATTTCACTGTCCGGGTCCATCTTCTTGCCCATGGCAAAGCAAACGCCCGGCAGCACTTCCCACTTGACGCCATCATCACTCACCGCGCGACCGATAAAGGTGTCGGTTTCAGTTTTCAAGTCAAAGTTATACGTGTCGGCCCGGAACACCATCACATACTTGCCCTGGAACTTGGCGATGCCGGCGTTGAATACTTGCGTGCTGTCGCCAGCCACATCATCGGGCTTCAGGATGGGATTGGAGGCGTGACGGGTAAAAACATCGTGGGCCATGATCAATACTCCGGATGCGAATGAAGGCCGGAGTATAGCGGATAAAATTCGAAGCTTGAAATTCGAAGTTCGAAAGAAAACACCAATGCCCAATTCGCATTGGAGGGTCGGCAGATCGTAAGCAATAGTGTGGTTGCATGTACTCCGTCATTCGAGCTTCGAATTTCGGATTTTTCTTGTTAAGCCTTAAGGCTTAACAAGGACCTTGCTCTTGCCGCCTACCAGCATGTCGTATAGCAGGTTGATGTCATCCGGTAGCAGGCGGATGCAACCCATGGACGATTCGGTGCCGATGCTTTGTGGTTCGATGGTGCCATGCAGGCCGTAACCGCGCATGAGTTTGGTTTGATCATCGGTGCCTTGCAGACCCATCCATCGTTCACCGATCGGATTATCCGGGTTTGAGCCGAGGAATCGTTGGCCGGTACGCGGATTCACCCACTCGGGATCTTTCAGTTTTGAATGACGCCGCACGATGAACGAGCCGATTGGCGTGGAACTGTATTCGCCCAGTCCCACGGGGAAACTTCGGATGTACATGTCGCCTTCTTCGTTGGAAAGGAATACATCCAGGCGAAAATCGCTTTTGTCTACCACGCAATGGAACGGGCCTTTTACCACCTTCAGCACCGCGTGGGCGGGGACGCGCCGTTCATCGGTGATGTTGTTGATCCGCATGATGAAGTGCCACGGCGTGTTGTATTGTTTGGCCAACGTGGAAAGGTACTCGCCCGGTTGCAGCACGTGCGTTTGCACGAACGGATCATCCGCTTCGACCAACTTACTAAAAATCAGCTTTTCATTGATCGCCGCCATCTCGCGCTTCACGCTCAGTTCATCCTTGAGACTGATCGGACCGGCCAGTGCCAGGTTCAACTGCCTGCGCCCGGCTACCAGTTTGTTTTGCTGGATGAGTAGGCGGCCTTCGCGAATGAGCTTCGCGACGGGTGGGGCGGTATCGGTGCTGAGTTCGATTGGTGCCGGTGGTGCAGGCGGATTGGTGCCGTTAGAGGGTGGCGGCGGGTTGTCGTTGACAGGTGGGCCAGGCGTTGGATTGGGTGGAGTTTCAAAGTGCGATGGAACTGGGGTGGGTGTCTGGTTGTCCGTGTTGCTTGCGGCAACGGTGGTGTCTTGATCCTGCGCAGTATCGTCATCCGCCCCGCGCATCATCAACCAGACAAGTAAGCCAACGCCGAAGATCAGCATACCCACCACGATTACCTTTCGCTTGCCGCCGCGTCGACGACTGCTCAGGTAAGAACGGTTGGCTCCGGGCCGGGCTTGTTGACTACTAAGCACCATGGGGGACGCTCCTTCGGGACAATGGTCGTTCCATGACCACTCGTATCATACACGTATTGACGTTTGGTAACGTCATCCGTTCATTCCCGGCCGTTGAAACAGAGCACGCGTTGATCGGTCACCAGCATATTCAGCGGCACATCCGTCTCAGTGGTGGGGACGGATTCAACAACCTGGTGATCAAACCCCAATCCGCAGGTGGTGCCGCGAAAATCACGCTGGCTGAGGAAGCGATCGTAGAAGCCGCCGCCGCGTCCCAGTCGTCGGCCTGCGTTATCGAACGCAAGACCTGGCACCACTACCAGATCAATCTGGCTGATGGGCACCGGGTTCCGCGAAGCAGGCGTGCGCACGCCGTGTCGATCCACGTCCATTGGCTCGGTCATGCTCCGGCACTCCACCGCGATCATGCGGCGTTGTTCGTAACTGACCAAAGGTACTGCAACCGCTTTGGCGTGTTGCCACGCGCGAGTGGCGATGGGGACTGCATCCACCTCATGCGTGAGCGGGAGGAACACCATGATTGTCTGAGCGGTGACGAACACCTCCAAACTGCACAGTCGGTCGGCCGCCCGTCGGCTGAGCGTGGTGATCGTGCTGTCACCCATTGCTTTGAGGCGATCACGTAGTTCGGCGCGCAAAGATTTCTTGCGTTCTTGCACCATCTCATCATCGTTATCGGCCGTTAGTCACGCAGCACGCCAATTATTCATGGGCCTGGCGTTGCTGCTCGATCCAGGCGAGGAATTCTTTGATGCGCTGTTCGTACCCACGTTCAGTGGGGGTGTAGTAGTTTTTGTCGACGCCGAGGTAATCCTGGTCGACCCAACCACCGGCTGATGCGTGGGCATACTGGTAGCCGGTGTGGCCGAGTTTTTTCGCCCCTTTATAGTGGCCATCACGCAGGTGTTTGGGCACAGGTACGGTGCGGCCCTCGCGCACATCCTTCATGGCGGACCAGATCGCGGTGGCCGAGGCATTCGACTTGGGGGCGGTGGCCATGTAAACAGCCGCCTGGCTCAATGTGAGTTGGCATTCGGGCATGCCGATGCGATGGGTGATTTCATACGCCGCCGCCGCCACCTGAATGGCACGCGGGTCGGCGTTGCCGATGTCTTCACTGGCCAGGATTGCGATGCGCCGCGCGATGAACATGGGGTCTTCACCGGATTCGAGCATCCGTGCCAGCCAGTACACGGCCGCATCCGGGTCGCTGCCACGCATGGATTTGATGAACGCGCTGATGGTATCGTAATGCTCGTCGCCGGTACCGTCATAGACGATCGCTTTGCGCTGGATAGATTCCTGCGCGACGTCCAGGTTGATCGTGATCGCGGGTTGTGACTTGGGACTCTTGTCCACCATAGCTTGAGCGTCGGCAGATGCGGCTTGAGCGGATGCACCACCAGAAAGAACGGCAATTTCCAGTGCGGTCAGCGCGCGTCGTGCATCGCCATCGCAGGCCGTGGCCCAGTGTGCGATCGCATCGTCGGAAATTTCAATCGCCTGCTTGCCGTAGCCCCGTTCATCATCTGAGATTGCCCTGCGAATCAACGCGGCAATGTGATCCTCACTCAAGGGTTGAAACTGGAAAATTTGTGAACGGCTGATCAACGGACTGTTCACCGCAAAGAACGGGTTCTCGGTGGTGGCGCCGATCAGCGTGATCGCGCCGCGTTCCACGTCGCGCAGCAGCACATCCTGTTGGGCGCGGTTGAAGCGGTGGATTTCATCCAGGAACAGGATGCTCTTGCGTTCGTCGTCGGCCAACCGTTTGACTGCCGCGTCCAGAATGATGCGCACATCTTTCACGCCGATGGCCGTGGCGTTCGCACGGTCGAAGTGGCGATTGGTGTGACGGGCGATCAATTCGGCAAGGGTGGTTTTACCGGTGCCGGGGGGACCGTAGAAAATCACGCTGGTCATGCGGTCGGCTTCAAGCATGCGGCGGAGTAGCTTTCCCTCACCCAGAAAGTGCTCCTGCCCGGAGAATTCTGACAGGTCACGTGGGCGCATGCGTGCGGCCAACGGTTCAGCCGTCTTCAGCCGTTTCTCGCGTCGTTCGGACCATAGATCGACCATGGTCGCATTGTAGCATTCTGCAGAACTAACTCGATAATCGACCTAGAATGCATGCATGTGAACTTCACTCAGCAAGGGAAACTGACCATGGCACGCCTGGTTCGACATGAAGAAGACGGCCCTATCGAAGTAAAACCCAGCGATAAATCCGTATGGATCTGTATGTGCGGCCTCTCTCAGAACAAGCCGTTTTGCGACGGTTCGCATAAAGCCTGCCGCAAACAGGAGCAACCGGGTAAGCTGTATCGCTATGATGGTGACCAGGCGGTCGAAGTAAACGATTGACCGCGGGGTTACATTGATCTGATGGCGGAGCAGACATGGCGTTACTAGGTTTGTACTTGTTTTTGGCGCTGGGGGTATCGTTTCTGTGCTCACTGCTGGAAGCAGGTCTGCTTTCGGTGCCGCGCTCTTACGTGCGCTTGCTGGTGGACCAAGGTTCATCATCTGTTGCAATCGCTTGCCAGAT
>JANQFT010000170.1 GCA_028277685.1 Phycisphaeraceae bacterium | reverse complement strand
ATCAGCCTCAGGCTCCTTACACCAGCGTTGGCTTGTACAGTGGCGCTCAGTTCACCACCCCGGCTGGCGACGGCCGGGGTGGTGAACTGAGCGCCACTGTACAAGCCAACGCTGGTGTAAGGAGCCTGAGGCTGATTGGCTTCGGTGCCGACCGGATCGTTGGCCACAGTAGTGGACCAAACGTCGCCCCAGGTGTGGGTGCCGTTGTGACCGTAGCCAGCGCCACCGTCACCGTCGTCACCATCGTTGCGGATCAGGGCTTCACGCGCATCAACGACGAGGCTGCGACGAATCTGGATACGGGCATTGTCGCGGTAAGCCTGGATACCGTCACCGGAATCGGGGTTGGCGATAATGGTGACGTTGTAGAAGGCCACGGAAGTACGAGGCTGGGCGTCGGACTGCTCAGCGCCGTCACCTTCCATGCAGTTGTCGCCCACACCAGAACCTTGGCCAGCGTCGAGCGAAGCGCCCTGGACGATCAGGCCGAACTGAGCGCCACCGCGCCAGCCCTGGTCGAAGTCGAAGCTGTCGTCACCAATGTTCCACACGGCAAAGTGCTTCACGAAGACGGTGCCGCCCCAGATTTCGATGCCGTCGTCAACGTTGTTCATGATTTCGACGTAGTCGATATCTGTTTCGCGACCCAGACCACCGAGGGACAGGCCGTTCAGTTCGTTACCGGTACCGACGACGCGGCCACCGTAACGCAGGGAGACGAAGTTCAGCGTGCCGCTGTCATCATCGTCGTTGCCACCACCGTAGTAGATGTCTTCGTTCAGGTTGGTCAGACCTTCCATGATCTTCTCAGCCAGGTCGGCTGCGGAGGGGGCGGCGGGGTTGTTGTTACCACCGCTGTCTTGGACCGGGAAGCCATCGAATTCCGAAGCGGAGATGATGCCGCGCCCCATGATGGTCAGGTTACGCCATTCCAGTGCACTGAGGCGCCAGCCTTCACCGGCATTGGGGTTGGCCTTGTTGACCTGGAAGTCGATCGTGCCGCTGTTGTCGACGTCGACGTCGGTGGGATCGCCCATGGTGTCGAAGTCGGTCACGATGGTACGGGTGATGGTTTCGTCATCAGGGGTTCCCAGGATATCGTCGTCACCGAGACCGATGACGATGGTTTCTTGCTGGGAATCCACACCGGTGGTGCCATCCCATTCAGCGACATCGTCGGCCGAAGTCATGATGATGGGCTGGGTGTTGGTACCGAGGCAGAAGATCTGCGAGTCACGGGTGACCACGATGCCACCGTTCTGATTCTGTGCGGGAAGGAGGTTGCCACCCTGCTCGGCAGTGGTGCCGTCCTGACCTTCAGCCTGGAAACTGACCACAACCACGCCAGCTTCGATCGTCAGCGAAGCGCCATCTTTCACGAAGACGGCCTTACGCAGGATGACCGGACTGTCTGCGATGGCCCAGGTGGTGTCCTCGGTGATGTCGGCATCGACGATCAGCGAGTTCGCGGGAACCGCGAGAGCCTGGTTCGAGGTGACTGCCAGGAGGGCAGCCGCGATGCCCGTCAGGGCAAACTTCTTCAGATTCATCATCTTCAATCCATCCTTATACAATGGAGTTAGAGAGTTTCCTACGAGTACAGTTATCGAGACAATATTCAAAAACTAGCTATCTCAAGCCTTACGACGACGAGCGATCATCAGACCACCCAGACCCAGCAGCGCCATGGTGGCGGGCTCGGGGATGGTGGTGCCGAAGTGAGCAGACACGCCGTTGACGTTGAAGGGGTTGTAGTCCTTGCCACCTGGATCGGGAGGAAGCGTGCCGAGGTTGATCAGAGCGACTTCGGTGCCAACGGCGGGGCTATCGATGCCGGTGTCACTAACGGTCGGCAAATAGATCATCCAGAGGTCCATGGTGTTGCTTAAGCCATTGCCATTGCCGTCGATGTCGAAGGCAACGTTAAGCAGAGCAGCCAAGCCGCCACCAACGTCGACGAAGCCCAGTTCGACCGGATCGTTGCTGCCGAAGGGCGTGACGAGGAAGTCATCCGGATCCAACTGGAAGTCGGTGGGCAGAGCATTCAGGTCACCGCCACCGAAACCACTGCCGCCGAAGCCGGCAAGGCCGTCACCATCAACATCGACGATAAAGCGAACGGGAGCACCGATCGCGGCATCGCTGCCTTGCGAGTCAACAAACGCACCGGCCTGTGACATGGTGATACCCATGGTGGCGTGGGCAGCGGTGCAAGCAAAAGCGGCGAGAACAACAGCAGCAGTAAGAGTCTTGTAAGAGGTCATTTGAGGAGTTTCCTTGAGTAACTAGTGTTTAACTGATTTATGATGTTCGCAGTTTTGATTGCGAAACGATTGAGTTAGTCAGTCACGATGGGGTAGACGGGGGTCGTCGTGATGACGCCGCCAACTCCACCGTTTTGACGGAGTACGTAACCAGTCGCGTTGGGCAGCGCCAACGTGGGATTGGTCCAGGTGTTGGGGAAGAAACCACCGGTGTTGAACTTGGAGCTGCCGCCGCCACCGGAACCGAGATCCTGCGTGCCGAGAGCATTGTTGAACAGACGGAACTCACGCTGATCGACGCCACCGGCACCGGCGAAAGTCACGACCGAGTCAGCAGAGTAACCAGAAGCGATCACAGTGTCCTTGTTGACACCAGCAGGCAGCATGTAGCTGACCTTGGTGTTGGGCACCTGACCGAATGCGATGTAAACCAGCGGCGTGGAGCCGTTGTTACGCAGCACAAAACCGGTGTCCGGAGGAAGAACCATACCGGGGTTGGTCCAAGTGTTGGGGAAGAAGCCACCGGTATTGAACTTGGAGACGCCGCCACCGCCAGAACCAAGGTCCTGCGTGGTCAGGTCGTTGGGAAACAGACGAACTTCCGTTTGATCCGCGAATGAAACGTTCAACAGTAGCAGGTTGAAGATGCGTTCCACCGTCTGGTGGGGATAGACGCGAATCGTGAAGTCTTGATCACTGCCGCTGGCGGACAGCGTGGCGGTGATGTCTTTGTCGAGCGTAATCGTGTTGGTGCCATTGGAATTGATGCTGCACCACAGGCCCGCACCGGGGCCATCAATCACGCGAACGTAGTGAGTTGCATTGGCGCCAGACTTGTCGAGCTGGCCAGCCGTGAACGGGGAGCCGTCGACGGTGATGACGGTCGTGCCGCTGGTGGCGACAGCGTTCGTCTCATAGGTGCCGACTGGCAGGCGAGTGAACGGAATGCTGACAACAACGTCGGCGTTCGCAGGAACGACGACACTCTTGACACCAGTGGATGCACCAGCGTCCAGAGCGATCGATGCCAGCACGACCATCATTACGATGGCGGTTGCCATTTTCATCATCTTTTTGTCCTTTCGATCAATCTGCTTTGCCCTCCGGGTCTCACCCGGCTCTTTCGGGATAACGAATCGAGTCGGGTAACGACCCAACTGAACACATTGTTCTTTCATGTCGAATCTCATCTTTCAGCTTTGGTTGGTTTCGAGTGGTCACCTCCTTGTTGGACTGGGGTTAAAGGGCTTCATGCACAACAGCTTTCACTGCTCTCGCCCAGCCCACGGTGCATATCAACTAAAGCGCGAGCTCCTTGCCCGCCTCTTTCAGGTACGGAAAGGTACTCCGAGATTGTTTAGCAACGATTAGTAGACTGCTAGAAAAGATCGATGCTTATCTCCATCTTGTGGTATCAAGCGGAACACCCCACAACCCCATCAACAAATTCATTCAGCGTCAGACTGAATGGCACACAAGAAACACATTCATTGCAGTGAGATTGATCGCCCGCAACACCAGTCCGAACGACAGCATTCAAGGAGAGCATCCCTGATTCACACTGCGTACATTTTGTTCAAGGGTTGGTTGGGCGATTTATCCGGGAAGGCAAATCATGACCATGCTTCCCAAAGCCCGGGGCCATCCCTCTCTCTACTCACACCATACTAATCAGAAGATAGCGCGCGTTTGTTCAGGTACGATTAGTATTCGTAACGACCCTCACATTACGAACAACATTAACATTGCAAGCAATTGGTTAGTTGTTACGCACCGGATGCAGCAATGATGCTCAGCCATCACCATGAATCGCTTTTGCGCATCAACATTTAACTGACATCTGTTGCGTCGAGTCAGACTCTTTCAATACCTCGACAATGAATCTGCCGTAAGACGTGAACAGTCGGTCGTGGGTCAGTTTGCACCAACTGTCCTCCACGAGCCGCGACCGAACAGTCTAGTCTGCGCACGATTATGACTTGCGTCCGGATTGTCGGCTTGCTTCATGAAGCACATCACGCCGACACGTCACATCAGGAACACGATCGACTACACATGCCAACAGCCGACATGTACTCCAGATGTGACTTGCTGTAGACACATCACCAAGCGAACACCTGGCACACCTGAAGAACGTATCTCCTCAATGCAAGACCATGTGTCGCTACTGATACTTGGGCGCATGAAAAAAGCCACCCCGACAAAGATTTGTGGCGTGGCTTATTAAGCGGGTGAACGGACTCGAACCGTCGACAATCACGTTGGCAACGTGATGCTCTACCAACTGAGCTACACCCGCGTTGCGAGCAATGTATTTTACTCGATCCAAGGTAGATGGCAAGCCCTTCCTCCCCCTAGCACCGCCATCAGCTTCCGGGGGTTGTCACAGGGGTTTTAGCCCCCTACCTTATCGGCTCCTGTTGATTCCCACCTTAGCCCCCAACGCCACGGAGTCGCCATGTCCTTGTATCCGCTGAAGCTGCAACCGATCTACAAGGCCAAGGTCTGGGGCGGCCGCACGTTGGAGAAGCTCGGCAAACAGTTGCCTGGGGATGAGACAATCGGTGAATCGTGGGAACTGGTCGACCTGGCCACCACCTCGGCCAGCGGCGGGGGCGGCGGGTCGGAACGATCAGTGGTGGCGAATGGTCCGCTGACCGGCCAGTCGTTGCAGAAAGTCATCGCA
>JANQFT010000147.1 GCA_028277685.1 Phycisphaeraceae bacterium | reverse complement strand
GAGAATCGGGATTGAAATCGACCTTCGCGGTATCAATGATCTCGCGACGAAGCTCGGTGATGCGCTGGTCCATCGCTTCGTTCTGCCGATCAAGTTCTGCCGAGTCGACGGTGATGCCGTGGTACTCCATCTGCGCCAGCACTTCGACCAGCGGCATCTCCAGATCATCGAACAATGCGTCCAACCCCATCACCTTCAGTTTCGATGTGAACTGGTCGCGCAGACGCAGCGTGACATCCGCATCTTCCGCGGCGTAGGCGGTCGCCTGATCGAGCGGCACCTTGTCGAACGTGATCTGCTTCTTGCCCGTGCCGAGCAGTTCCTTGATGGGAATCATCTCGTGACCGAGCAGTGCCAGTGCCAAGTCATCGAGTTTGTGGCTGGAGCGGATAGCATCAATGAGAAAACTGGCGATTAATGTGTCGAAGAAAGGTGAAGGCTTACGGGTCTCGTCCGCCGAAGCCTTGGCGAAAGCGGATGGGGGTGTGGGCATACGCAGATGTAGGCCGGCGTGGCGGAGAACATTGAGGTCGAATTTCAGGTTGTGGCCGACTTTGATGATGGCATCATCTTCCAGCGCGGGGCGAAGCACATCGATGACGGTCTTTGCATCAAGGTGCTTCGACGGTTCGGGGGATAATGTCGGAACATAGACGGCTTTCACTTCACCTTCATCGACAGGCCACGCCAGACACATGCCACACAGGTTGGATTCAACCGGACGGAGCGAATCGGTTTCGGTATCGACCGCAACGATGCCGGCTTGGCGGACGTCATCAACCACATCGTTCAGTTCATCGATGGTGGTGATGCATGGGTAGTCGTGGATGTTCGATCTACGATCTTCGATGTTCGATGTAGTTTCGACGGTATCAAAAAGGCCGCCGAAGGAGTCGGAGGCATCGGAGGAATCCAAGGCATCGCTTTGCTCAGCCTGCGGCTTGGGTGTTGATGCAGCTTGCGCTGCTGTTTCTCCGGTGATTTCTTCCAGGTCGCGCAGGTGGCGATGGAAGCCGAGTTGTTTGAACATCGGTTCGAGCGATGCGTAATCGAGGGGTGTGGCGGCGGATTCATCCAGGTCGAACTCAACCGGCACGTCATCCTTCAGCGTAACCAGTTCACGATTCAGGTCGAGGCGATCGCGCGCTGCTTCCACTTTCTCGCGTTGCTTCTTGGTCAGTGCATCGAGATTGTCGAGCAGGCCCTCGATCGAACCATACTCCGCGATCCACTTGGCCGCGGTCTTGGGGCCGACGCCCTGCACCCCCGGGATGTTGTCGGCCGTGTCGCCCATCAGCGCGAGCATGTCGATCACGTGTTCAGGTTTGATACCCTTCGTTTCTTCGAGCGCTGCCACGTCGATCACTTCATCCTTATGGATGTCGAACAACACCACGCGCTCGCCCAGTAACTGTTGCAGGTCTTTATCGCGTGACACGATACGCACGTTCACATCATCGTGCGCTGCCATCGCGCGGCAAACGGTGGCAATCACATCGTCCGCCTCATAGCCAGGCTCGGCGAGAATCGGGATGCCCATCAGTTCACAGATTTCCTTGATGCGATCGACCTGCGGGGCCATGTCCTCCGGGGGAGCATCACGGTTGGCTTTGTAGTCGGCATCGAGTTCGCTGCGAAACGTGCCGCGGTCGCCCGACACATCCAGCGTCATCACGATGTAGTCCGGCGTGTACTCGCGGTACAACTTCAGCAACATGCCCACGAAACCAAAGGTGGCGTTAGTCGGTTCCTGTGTGATGGGCGAACTGAGCGAACGGATCGCGTGATACGCGCGGAAGATCTGGGCGTGGCCGTCGATGAGGTAGAGGGTTTTCGGCATAAACGGATTCTAACCGCAGAGGACGCCGAGGTCGCAGAGGGATAAGATGTCACATGAACATCAACACAAACACCATCCGGCTGTTGCTGATCGCGGGCATCTTCTTTTCAGTCGGCTGCGGGAGCACCCAAACCATGACGAACACCACCATCGAAGTCGGCAAGAAAGCCCCGGCTTTTACCTTGCAGAATGACGCGGAAGAAAAGGTCGCCCTGAAAGATTTTGCCGGCCAGTGGGTCGTGCTGTA
>JANQFT010000085.1 GCA_028277685.1 Phycisphaeraceae bacterium | reverse complement strand
CGCCGCCGTGGCTGCTGCCGACTTAGGTAAAACCGTCGCCCTGATTGAACCGACCGCGCGCATCGGCGGGCTTACCACCAACGGCCTGTCCTTCACCGACACCGGCAACACCAATGCCGTGCAGGGTCTTGCCCGGCAGTTCTACCGAGACCTTGGTACGCATTACGGAAAATCAATCGAGTTCAACTTCGAACCCAGTGCCGCGCTCGGTGTGTACAACGATTGGCTAACCGCACGACCCAACATCACCCTTTACACGGAGGAACGACTCGATCTTTCTGCTGTGGGCGTGAACAAAACCGGCAACCGCATCAACAGCATTCGCATGGAAAGTGGTCTAACCCTTGGCGGTTCGATGTTCATCGACGCCGGTTACGAAAGCGACCTCATGGCCAAGGCCGGTGTGAGTTACACCGTCGGCCGTGAGTCCAACAGCACCTACGGCGAGACGTACAACGGTATTCAGAAGAACGGCCCGCGGGCGGACAATCACAACTTTGGTAACGGTGTCAGTCCGTATGTTGTCGCCGGCGATCCGAACAGCGGATTACTCCCCGGCATCGAACCAAACATTCCCACCCCCAACGGCGGGGGCGATCATCGGTTGCAGGCGTACAACTTCCGGCTCACCGTTACGCAGGCTGCCGACCGCCGCGCATGGACCGCGCCCACGAACTACAACCCCAACAACTATGAACTGCTGCGTCGTTACATCAATGCCCAGAACATCACCAGCGTGCGCGGCAAGTTGCTCAAGCTTGATCCCATCCAGGGCGGTAAGTTCGACATGAACAATCAGGGGGCCGTGTCGACCGATTTCATCGGCCAGAACTACGCCTATCCCGACGCCGACCACACCACGCGCGAACAGATCGTCCAGGCACACCGCCAATGGCAACAGGGGTTGATCTACTTTCTCTCAAGTGACCCCAGCCTGCCGCAGTCGATCCGTGATGAGATGAACAGCTACGGCCTTGCCGCCGATGAATTCGAAGACAACGATGGCTGGTCCGAACAAATCTACGTGCGCGAAGCGCGGCGTATGATCGGCGAACACGTCACCACCGATCGCAACATCCTTGGCCAGGAGATGGTCGACGATTCGATCGGCCTCGGCTCCTACACCATGGACTCGCATCACGTGCAGCGTTACGTCGATGCCAACGGCAACGTGCGCAACGAAGGCAACGTGCAGAAAAATGTGCCCGAGCCATACCGCATCAGTTTCGGTTCGATCAAACCCGTGGAAGCGGAAGCAGATAACCTGCTGGTCACCAGCGCGGTCAGCGCTTCGCACATCGCGTATGGTTCGATCCGCATGGAACCGGTGTTCATGACGTTGGGCCAGGCCGGTGGTGCCGCCGCCGCGCTGGCGCTCGATGAAGGGGTGAGCGTGCAGCAATTGGATTACCAACTGCTTCGCCAGCAACTGATCAGCGATGGCGCGCTGCTCGAGTGGCCGAACAACCTTGTTTCGGGCAGCATCGGCTTGGCCGGTGTCGACTTCAACGACATCACCCCCCTGCCGACCAACCTGCGTTACCAAACCACCGGTGAAGGTT
This sequence comes from Phycisphaeraceae bacterium, assembly GCA_028277685.1. GTDB lineage: Bacteria > Planctomycetota > Phycisphaerae > Phycisphaerales > Zrk34 > JANQFT01. Next base: position 3,167 of record JANQFT010000085.1, on the reverse strand, counting down.
TCAGCGGATCGTGGGATGGCACGGGAACGCAGCAAATCGTCGCGGGTGACCTGCAGTACACCCAGGGCGGTTACAACATCACGCAACCCACCACCGCCGCCGGTCGCATGCAGGGCAGTTACCACGAACCGCGCCAGAACACGCGCGATCTGAACGGCGCGCTGGCTGACGATGTCTGGCTCTCTTTCCTGCTGCGCAATCCCACCGCCGATTCCGTGGCCGGCCTTTCATTCAACTCCACCACCAATGCCGACCCCGACGACGGCCCGGTGCCACACTTCATCCGCGTCGATGGCGACCAAGTCATCATCTCACTCAATGGCAGCGTGGATGACGATGTGACCACCCTCGCGCTCGATCAAACGCACCTGGTGCTCGTGCATCTTGTCATCGATGAAAACGGCACCGACACGCTGAACCTCTGGTTTGATCCGCTCGACTTGACCAACTTACCCGCCGCCGACTTCACTGCCACCACCGACTGGTTCGCATCCCTTGCTTCAGTCGGCCTGCTTTCGTTCGATCCATCTGGCAACGGCATCGGTGGTTACCTCGATGCCCTGCGCATCAGCAACGGTGACCAGGCGTTTGCCGATGTCACCGGCATCCCCGAACCTGCTACGCTGGTTCTCATGATGAGCTTGCTTGTAGCCGTTCGTTCAAGGAAATAAGTTCACATGGCCATGTACAAACTCCAACGCGATCTTCCGGTTGAAGATGGATACGACATCATCGTCGCTGGTGGTGGGCCTGCGGGTTCGGCCGCGGCGATTTGTGCTGCACGACTCGGCGCGAAGGTGCTGCTCGTCGAAGCGGCCGGCTGTCTCGGTGGTATGGGAACCTCGGGCTTGGTCACGGCGTTCGATCCCATGGCCGACGGCGAGCGCGGGTTGGTGGGCGGCCTCATGCGCGAGATTGTCGAAACGCTTTACAAGCGCGGCGAGCTTGGACCCGATGTCACACCGCAGTACTGGCGCGAAATGTATCACCGCTGGACGCAGTTTCGGGTTGAAGGCTACAAGCACCTGCTGGATGAACTCACTGCCGATGCGGGCGTGGAAGTACGCTTCTTCACCACCGTGGTTGAAGCCGACGCATCAGATGACACGGTAAACGGCGTGGTCATCCACAACATCGAAGGCCTGCGCTACGTGCAGGCCAAAACCTTCATCGATTGCACCGGTGATGCAGTGCTGGCTCACATGTGTGGTGCTGAATGTCGCGCCAACCCGCAGTTCATGCCCGGCACGTTGTGTTCACTTCACGCCGGTATCGATTGGGATCAACTGAAAAAACAGAATCAACAGGAACTGCTCGAACAGGCGATCGCGGATGGCCACTTCACCCAACCCGACCGACACCTGCCCGGCATGTCGCGCGTGGGTAACGCCGTCGGTTACCTCAACGGCGGACACCTGTTCGAGAAAGATGCGCTCACCTGCCGCGGTCGCAGTGAAGGCATGGCGCTGGGCAGACGATTGGTGCGCGAGTACATCGACTTCTACCGCAAGTATGTGCCCGGCTGTGAGAACATCGAACTGGTGACCACCGGCGCGCTGATGGGCGTGCGCGAAACACGGCGCATCGTGGGCGAGTATGAACTCACCTTTGAAGACTACGCCGCCCGGCGGCAGTTTCCCGACCAGATCGGCGTGTTCAACAAGTACGTCGACATCCACGTGCGCAACTGCTCGAAAGAAGAATACGAACGCTTCCTCAAAGAGAAAGATCGCGTAGGTCGTCTGGGGCGCGGTGAATGTTTCGGTTTGCCGTATGGCATCATCGTGCCGAAGGGCTGGCGCAACCTGTGGGTGGCGGGTCGGTGCACCTCAAGTGATGTGATGGTGCACGGCTCGATCCGCGTGATGCCCGCTGCCTCCATGATGGGTCAGGCGGCCGGCACGGCTGCGGTGCAGTCGATGCAAACCCATCAACCTGCGTTCAGCATCGATACGCAATCGTTGGTGCATACCCTTCGTGAACACGGCGCCTACCTGCCGCAGGATGAAACGTGTGGTCCGGTTGATCACGGCGCGCGTTAACCCGGAGGACCACCGCGCGATGGGTTGGGTTCTAACCCGCGCTGGGCGCGGCGGTCGCGCAGGGCTTTACGAAACTCCATCATCAATCCTGCGTGCTGTGGGTTGCCGGTCTCGATGTGATTCTGGATATGCTCGCGCATCCGGGCCGGATCGCGCCCACCCCGCCCCGATCTGTTGGCACCCTCACGGCCGCTGCGCGATTCCTGACGATCGATGATCTGGTCCAGCATGCGTCGGCGTTCGGCTTCATCTGCCTCGCTGAATTGCTGCATGCGCTTTTCCATCATGCGGCGCATCATCTCACGCATCGATTGGCGGGCAGCTTCATCATCATGCATCTGCTCGAAGAATTGCTGGCGCTGGTCGGTTGGCAGCTCACGCACCAGCTCGCGCATGCGCGTGGCGTATTCCTCCTGCCGATACTCCGGCATGCGCTTGAAGCGCGCTGAACCCATCACCGCCATGCCTTCAGCCGCGCTGGTTGGCAGGTCCGGCGGCGTGATCAACCATGCGTAATAAATCCCACCCGCCAGCACCAACAGTGCCACGACGGCCAATCCCCCCACCAGTAAGTTTCGTTTGATGGTTGTCATTCGTAGTTCCCCACGTGGCCATCGCCAAATAACAGGTTGCGTTTGAGGTGAAACGCCGGCACGGTGATCGGGCCGTTGGTGGTGTCGAACGTGTTGCCGTCGAAGTCGTAAGACACCGGTACTTCGGAGGCACTCATCTGAAGTCGCTTCATGAAGAAGCTTTCATCGAGTTGCTGACCGCCCAGTGAATTGTTGTAGGTGAAGCTGATACCGCTAAGCGCATGCACGTATCCCTGATCACCCGGGCATTGATAAGTTTTATCCGCGCGGCTGGCCAAGTGCGGTTCGATCAACTGAGGCAACGGCGGATCGTTACTGATGCTGATGAACGGCGGCGGCATGTAACGTGCCACCGGATAGCGCTGCGCGTTCGCATCGCGATACAACTGAATGCCCAAACCCACCTGACGCAACCGGGCGGCGCAGGCAGTTTTGGTTGCGGTCAGTCGTGCCTGCGTGAGGGCTGGCAACAGAATGCCAATCAGTAGCGCGATGATGAAAACCACCACGAGCAACTCAACCAGTGTGAAGC
>JANQFT010000057.1 GCA_028277685.1 Phycisphaeraceae bacterium | reverse complement strand
ATATGATGGTCCGATGATCTCACCGATTGGTGCATGATGCGAGTTACCCACCTTGCGGCGTAGCCGCGAAGGTGGGGCACCCCACAACAACTATGTGTGCTAAGATGTGAATCACTTACACCACTCAAAAGAGACCCATCATGCGCGATCCCCGACTCGATAAACTCGCTGAAGTCCTCGTCAAATACTCCACCGATGTGAAGAAAGGCCAACTCGTTCGCATCGCGGGAGAACCGGTCGCGATTCCGTTGATCGAAGCGATTTACGAACAGATCATCAAAGCCGGCGCTCATGCTTATGTTCAGTGCACGCCGGATTCGCTGGGCGAAATCTTCTACCAGCACGCGAAAGAGCATCAACTGAAATACGTTTCGCCACTGGCCAGGCACATGGTGAAAACCATCGACGCCAGCATCGGCCTGTGGGCGGAAACCAACACCAAGGCGATGAGCAACGTCGACCCGAAGAAGCAGGCGCTGGCTTCGTCTTCCCGAAAACCGGTGATGAAGACGTTCTTCAACCGTGCCGCCAAAGGTGACCTGAAATGGACCGGCACCCTGTTCCCCACGCAATCCAGCGCGCAGGATGCGGAGATGAGCCTGCGCGAATACGCCGACTTCGTGTTCAACGCCGGCCACCTCGATAAACCCAACCCCGTGGCCGAGTGGAAGAAGATCGCCCGCCAACAACAGAAAGTGGTCGACTATCTCAACGGCAAAAAAGAGATTCACTTCCAATCCGCCAACGGCACCGACCTGCACGTGAACGTGTCCGGCATGACGTGGATCAACTGCTGCGGCAAAGAGAACTTCCCCGATGGCGAAGTGTTCACCGGCCCGAATCTCAAAGCCAAAGACGGCGGCGTGAACGGCATCGTGAAGTACAGCTTCCCCGCCGTCCACCACGGTCGCGAAGTGCATGACATCGAATTCACGTTCGAGAAAGGCAAAGTCGTCGACGCCAAGGCTTCAAAGAACCTGAAGTTCCTCAAGCAGATGCTCGCGCAGGACAAAGGCGCATGCTTCGCCGGCGAAATCGCCATCGGCACCAACTACAACATCAAGCAGTACACCAAGAACACCTTGTTCGACGAGAAGATCGGCGGCACGTTCCACCTGGCGGTTGGAGCAGGCTATCCAGAAACCGGCAATGCGAACGAATCGGGACTTCACTGGGACATGGTGTGCGACCTCAGAAAAGGCGGCACCATCACCGTGGACGGCAAGGTGATCAGCCGCAACGGCAAGTTCGTGTTCAAGGGCTGGCCGGGCAACTGAACGCAATCTTCCACATAACTGCGATTTTGGGGTGAACAGTGGGGCTTCGCAAGCGTCTTATATTGCACAGGTCGGACGTTCTGCTGGTCCATTCGCATTTGTGCGATATGAACGTCCGCTACACTACTCGTGGCAATAATGCCGTTGGGGGATGCAGCTATGCTTGCACGCACACTACAAAGACTCGTTCGAGAAGGACTGACCAACGCCCGTGAAATCGGTGAATTGGCCGGAGTATCCACGTCAACCGCTTACCGCTGGATCGCCGGCGACAGCGAACCGGACTTCAACTCCATCCGCCTGTTGATTCGCCACCTGAAAAACGCCGACGCCACCGAAGCGTTGCTGGCCATCGTCACCACCGGTACCAGTTATCGTTTCCGCCGGTGCGAACTGGATGCGGATGTGAATCAGGATGGAAAAATCAACGCCGACGATGCGCTCGACGCCGCCATCAATACCGTGCACGCTGCCGGCGAAACGTTGACCAACGTGCGCGAATCATTGGCCGATAACGATATCGATCACGATGAAGCGGTGAAGCTGATGGCCATCCTCAACGATGTGGTGCTTCAGAGCGCACTCGTCGAAGAAGTGCTGATGCACATGCTGGACAACCACAAACCACGCCGCAAGTGCGCCACGCCGCGCCAGCCCGCCTGAACCATATCTCTCGTATTCACCACCTATGGGAGGGCGAGGCTCCTGCCGATCCGCAGGCGGTAGTCGATCAGCATTCGCTTTGGCTCAGCGGGAGCTTCGCTCTTCCCGGGCGCGATGCGGAATCCAATCTGGGACTAACCCGTACTTCCGTGGCTTCCGGGGGTGACCTTCGCTTCGGCGGTATCGGTCATATTCAGTTTGGCCAATACCGGTGAAGTATCCGGGAAGCTGAGCGTGATCTGCTTCGCGCCGAAGCCGCGCGCAATGGCTTCGAGTGTTTGACGCGCTGACTGCCGCACATCCGAATGCATCTTCTCCACCATCTGCTCAGCCATGTGAGTCGCTTCCGCGCGGGCTGCGTCTTTCAGTGCATTCTTGTCGCCTTGATCAAACCCCGAACCCAATACGCGGTTAAGCAAATCCGGAATCAGGATCGGCAGCAACTTTGAATCCTGCTCGTCGTAGAACGAGATGTCCAGGATGTTGGTGGTGTACATGCAGGCCGGCAGGCTGAGGTGATATTTATCTTCGCCGCGTTGTTCGATGCGGAAATCGCTGCTGCGCAGGTCGAACTTGAAGTCGATGCCGAACTCAAAAATCATCGCCATCTTCTTTTCGGACACCAGCCACGAGAGATAGCGTTTGCCCGTTTCCCCGAAAGCGTGATCCGCCTTGGTGACGATCTCTTTGGTGACCAGTCGAAAGACGGTCAGTTCGCCAACTTCGCGCATGGACTCGATCGATGAATGCACCTGCACCGGCGTTGTCGTTCCGCCGCGGCGGCGCACGCGGAACACCAGCCACACCACGAGCGTTGCCACCACGCCGATCGCCAATCCGATGAGCAGTTCCTGCATGGGTATCGCTCCGCCTGTTTGAACGGTTCTGATTATAGCGGTGAGCAGCGGCGGATTAACAGCGTCGTTCGAGGGTCATGGCGATCAGCGTCAGGTCTGCCGGCGTGATGCCCGCAAGCCGCCCAGCCTGCCCCAACGTGGTCGGGCGGAAGTGCATGAGCGTTTCCCGCGCTTCGTTGCGCAGGCCCTGTACGTTGGTGTAGTCGAACCCGCGCGGAAACTCGCGGTGTTCCAGGTTCATCACCCGTTCATACTGACGACGATGACGCTCGATGAAGCCAGCGTACTTGCGTTCACTGAGTAGCGAAGCAATTGCCCGGCGATCATAGCGCGAGCCGTCACCGTTCAATTTCTCCAACGCAGCCGCCTCATCCACATCCGCGCGGGCGATCCAATCCCACAATCTCACCCCGTCATCGCTGTGCGATTGCAGGTGTTTCGTCAACGCTTCCACTTCACACCGGCGCTGTTCGAAGACAGACCAGCGTGCATCATCTACCAGTCCCCACTCGCGACCAGGCGACGTCAAACGATCGGCGGCGTTGTCCGAACGCAGCAACAGACGATGTTCCGCACGGCTGGTGAACATGCGGTACGGCTCACGAGGTACTTTGGTCACCAGGTCGTCCATCATCACGCCGATGTACGCCTGGTCGCGATCAAAACGAATGAACGATTCACCCCGCACGTATCGCACGGCATTCAACCCAGCGAGTAAGCCCTGCCCTGCCGCTTCTTCGTAGCCGCTGGTGCCGTTGATCTGACCGGCCAGCAGCAGACCCGGCACGCGTTTGGTCATACAGGTCGCATCGATCTGGTGCGGCCAAACCATGTCATATTCCACCGCATACCCGTAACGAATGATGCGCGCCTGCTCGCACCCCGGCAGGTTGGCGATGATCACATCCTGCACATCCGCCGGCAGCGATGTCGGAATGCCGTTGGCGTACACCTCTTCGGTTTCGAGCGACTCCGGCTCGAGGAACACGTGATGTGAAGCCTTATCCGCAAAGCGCACCACCTTTGTCTCAAACGACGGACAGTAGCGCGGCCCGACTGAATCAATCGTGCCATCAAACATCGGCGCGCGATCCAGGTTTTGCCGCACGGCTTCGTGAATCACTTCGTTCGTCCGCGTGATCCAACACGACACCTGGTCAATCATCGGAAACACATCGAGCGTGGTCAGGTCACTGAACGGTTCGGGTGTAATGTCGCCGGGTTGTTCTTCCAACACATCAAAGTCGATGGTGTTGGCATCCAGGCGCGGGCATGTGCCGGTCTTCAGGCGACCAAGTTCGAAGCCGAGTTCACACAGGTTGGTGCTGATCGCATTCGCGGCGGGTTCACCGATTCTTCCCCCCTCTGACTGCCGGGGGCCGGTGTGAAGCAGGCCACGCATGAAGGTGCCGGTGGTAAGGATGATGGCATGAGCGTGAAGGCATTGAGGCACGAAGGCACGAAGGCACGGAGGCGGCTCGCGGTCGCCAACTTGTGCCGGGGCGGTGGTTAGATCCGTTGATTGGGTTGGCGTGAAAACAACACCCGTTGCCTTGCCGTTATCAACAGTAATCTTCTCAACGCTACCCGCAAGGATGGTGAGGTTGTCGCGCGTGTTGAGCAGGCGTTGAACTTCGCGCGCATATTTGTATTTGTCGGCCTGGGCGCGGGGGCCACGCACGGCTGGTCCCTTGCTGGCGTTCAACATGCGGAACTGAATGCCGGTGGCATCGATGGCCATGCCCATCAAACCGCCGAGCGCGTCGATTTCGCGCACCATCTGTCCCTTGGCTAACCCACCGATCGCGGGGTTACACGACATCTGCCCGATGCGCGCCGGGTCCATGGTGACAAGCGCCGTGCGCATGCCGAGGTTACACGCCGCCCACGCCGCTTCGGCGCCCGCGTGCCCCCCGCCGATCACGATGATGTCGTAGTCCGGTTGCATGGTCCGGAGATTATATCGACCGAATCACGCCCGGCGACCAACTAACCGCATGGCAGCAAAACCGCGTTGTTTGAGGGTGCGTTTGGTCTGGATGCGCTGTTTGGCAAGCAACTCACTCACACGTCGGCTGTACGCTGCGGGGCCACCGGTGATCACGGTCGCATCGGGAAACTGATCGAACCATGTGCAAATCATCTTGGCGGAGGTGGAATCGCGCACATCCGAATTGAGCCGTGTGGTGATCAGTTGCGGCAATTGTCCATCGGTTTGCAAACTGAATTCCGATGAGGTCGTGTGTGTCAGTTTCCCCTGATGATGATTGAGCAACAGATTATGGGCCGTCGCCGCATCAGCAATAACATCACGTCCCTGCGTGATCAGGTCAATGCGTTTTGCGCACTGACTGATGAACACTGCCACGTGTCCCTGCCCAGGCTGACACACAGCGGCGCATTCCACCTTGTGGCTGCGTAGATGATCGTGAACCAACGCCAACATCAAGTCCGTATCAATACTGCGGGTATCGAACTCCGCCAGACCCCACCAGCCATCCATGCGGTAAGTCAGCTGCTTCCACGGGTATGACTCACTACTGCGCGTATAAGGTTGATCTGGCACGTGCACATCACCAGTGAAAGCGAAACGGTAGACGATGTGCCCACCTTTGACGGTTTTCTCACGCAGGTCGATGTGCGGGTGATCGAGCATGGCATCGATGCGCGCTTGCAGCGGTTCGACAACCACCGTCCATACCTCACCTGCTGGGCTGAGCAGCGATCGCGCGCCAAGCAGGATCAAACGATGTACACCATCACCCGCTTTGGCCGGCAGATTGGTGACCACCGCACCGTATGGTCCGTCAATGTTTTCATAAGCAATCGCAGGAAAGAACCGTGCGTTGGCGATGTCATTGCTCTGGGCGTTGTGATTTGCAAAGTCACATGCGAGTACATCACGGTCAAAACCATCCACGCTTTCAGCAAGCCCCGTGGCCGCCATATACAAGCCAAGCAAGCCATACCCGCACCCCACGTCCAGGGCGCTGTCATACTTCACCTTCGCGATATCCATCCGACGCATGAGCAAACGCGAGCCGACGTCCAACTGATGCGAACTGAACACATCATCGACAAGGTCGATGCGCACACGTCGTTTGCCCCAGCGGGTCTCGACTGTTTTCTTGAAATAGGCGGCATGAAGTTCGCGGTGCATGGGCGCGGTGCGGCCCGCTTAAGCGGGCCGCTCCAACAATGATGCTTGCTTACGGACGTGCGTTCACGATCTCAATCGGCTCAATCTCACCCTCGATGCGAATACGCCCCTCACCATCGACCACACATACCGGAATGCGACCGGCATCCCAATCGGCCAACGGCAGCAGTGGCCAACGGCTGTTGCGATAACGATCGGGGCAAATGGTGATCTGCTTGCCGCTGTCGGTCAACCGATCAATCGTGATGCGTGGCCCGGCCA
>JANQFT010000046.1 GCA_028277685.1 Phycisphaeraceae bacterium | reverse complement strand
TCATGCCGCCCTGCCAGGATCACAAGCGACTCGGCGATGGCGACACCGGACCCAACACCGGGGGCATGGGCGCGTATTGCCCCACGCCCATCGCGACCGAACAGGTCATGGAACGCGTCGAGCGTGAGATTCTCGTTCCGACGGTCGATGCGCTGCGGCGCGAGGGGATCACCTACCGCGGCGTGCTCTACGCCGGTCTCATGCTGACCCACGCCGGACCGAAGGTGCTGGAGTTCAACGTCCGTTTCGGCGACCCCGAATGCCAACCACTGCTCATGCGGATGAAAGGCGACATGCTACAAACCATGCTCTCCTGTTGCGATGGCACCCTCGACAAGGTGCAGATCGACTGGGACCCGCGCGTCGCCTGCTGCGTGGTCATGTGCAGCGGCGGTTACCCCGGCGCATACGAAAAGGGCAAAGTCATCACCGGCCTGGACGAAGTGGCCAAACTGGACGACGTGATGGTTTTCCACGCCGGCACCACGATGAAAGATGGTCAGGTCGTCACCAACGGCGGGCGCGTGTTAAACGTGGTGGCGCTGGGCAAGGATCTGGCTTCTGCCCGCGACCGTGCCAACGAAGTGTGCGACATGATTCACTTTGACGGTGCTTTCATCCGCCGCGATATCGGCGACCGTGTATTGGGAGCGAAGTGAAATTGAACCGCAGAGACGTGGAGACGCAGAGAAATGCGCAGAGTTGACAGGATCAACAGGATCAACGGGATAGGCGATTGTTGATTCAGAACAATCCTGTTCATCCTGTATATCCTGTCCACTCTACTCTGCGTCTCTGCGGTTTTTCTTTCGGAACACTGGGTAAACCATGACTGACCGTTGTTACTCAAAATCGATTGTTGCCCACGCCGCGGCACGCAAGTTCATGCCGGGTGGCGTGAACTCGCCGGTGCGGGCGTACAAGTCGGTTGGGCGCGAGCCGATCACCATCGCCTCGGCCAGCGGATGTCATGTCATGGATATCGATGGCAACCAGTACCTCGACTACGTCGGCAGCTACGGCCCGATCATCGTCGGCCACGCGCATGAATTGGTGGTGGGTGCGATTCAACACGCCGCACAGCGCGGCACCACGTTCGGTATGCCCACTGAACTGGAAACACAACTCGCGCAGGTTGTCGTTGATGCCGTGCCGAGTGTTGAGGTGGTGCGTTTCGTCAACAGTGGCACCGAGGCGGTGATGAGCGCCATTCGCCTGGCACGTGGCGCGACGGGGCGCGACAAGGTCATCAAATGCATTGGTGGCTACCACGGCCATGTCGATGGTCTGCTGGTTCAGGCCGGCAGCGGGGCGACGACGCTCGGCGTGCCCAGTTCACCCGGCGTTCCCGCGACCATGGCCGCACAAACACTGTTGGTGCCGTATAACGATCTCGATGCCGCGAAGCAGATGCTGGCCAAACACGGTAACGATGTGGCCGCATTCGCCATTGAACCCATCGCCGGCAACATGGGTTGCATACCCCCGGAAGAAGGTTACCTCGCGGGCCTGCGTGAACTGTGCGATGAACACAGTGTCATTCTCATCTTCGACGAGGTGATGACTGGTTTCCGCGTGGCTTACGGCGGTGCCCAATCGCTGTACGGCATCACGCCCGACATCACCTGCATGGGTAAGGTGGTCGGCGGCGGATTGCCATGTGCCGCGTATGGTGGCCGCGAAGACCTCATGCGACAGATTGCGCCGGATGGCCCGGTCTATCAGGCGGGGACACTCAGCGGTAATCCCCTTGCCATGGCTGCGGGTGTGGCTCAGTTAGAGGTGCTGCGCCGTGATGGTCAGTACGAAAAGCTGGAACGCACCAGCGCCGTGTTGGCTGATGGATTGTGCGAAGCCGCAAGCGGTTGTGGGGTGCCCGTGACCATCAATCGCGCCGGCTCGATGTTAACCGTGTTCTTTACCGACAAGCCCGTGCGGAACTACGACGATGCGACCGCATGTGACACGGATGCGTTTGCCCGTTATTTTGGGGCCATGCTCGACCGCGGCGTGACTCTGCCGCCGAGTCAGTTTGAAGCTTATTTTGTCAGCCTTGCTCATGATGAGGATGCGATCGCCCAAACCGTGGCGGCCGCACGTGAGGCCTTCGCCCTGGTGGGTGCGTGAGTGTGCGAAAGGTGAAACGATGGATAAACTCCGCGCAATCGACTCCCGCATGTTGATGGGCCCCGGTCCGTCGGATGTCAGCCCGCGTGTGCTTGAAGCGCTCGGCTGCCCAACGATCGGCCACCTCGATCCCCAATTCCTCACCTTCCTCGACGACACGCGCGACATGCTGCGCGTCATCTTCCAGACGAAGAACCCACTGACCCTCGCCGTCAGTGGCACCGGTTCTGCCGGCATGGAAACCTGCGTGGTGAACCTGATCGAACCGGGCGACAAGATGCTGGTGTGCATCGCCGGCGTGTTCGGCATGCGGATGGCCGAAGTGGCCAAACGCACCGGTGCCGATGTCACCACCATCAACGTGCCGTGGGGTCAGGTGTTTGACGAAGACCAGGTGGCGGGTGCGATCGATAAGCATGGTCCATTCAAGGTGGTGGGCATCGTGCATGCTGAAACCAGCACCGGTGCGGCGCAACCCTTGAAAGAAATCTGCAAGGTGGTGCACGACAGCGGCGGCCTGGCGCTGGCCGACACCGTCACCAGCCTCGGCGGCATGCAGGTCAGCGTGGATGGCTGGAAGATCGACGCCTGCTACAGCGGTACGCAGAAATGCCTGTCGTGCCCGCCCGGTTTGTCGCCCGTCACGTTCAGTCCGGCGGCACAGGAAGTCATCACCAACCGCAAGGTACCGGTGCAAAGCTGGTACCTCGATTTGAACCTGGTCTGCCAGTACTGGGGCAGTGAACGCGTGTATCACCACACCGCACCGATCAACATGAGTTATGCGCTGTATGCGGCTTGCCGTCTGCTGTTGGAAGAAGGCCTACAGCCGCGCTGGCGTCGGCACATGGTGCATCATCAAGCGCTCAAGGGCGGGTTGGAAGCGCTGGGCATGCGGTACCTGGCCGACCCGGATCATCAACTGCCGATGTTGAACGCCGTGGCTGCGCCCGACGGTGTGGACGAAGCCAGCGTGCGCAGCCGCCTGCTCAATGAGTTCAACATCGAAATCGGCGCCGGCCTTGGTGAACACAAGGGCAAGGCCTGGCGCATCGGCATCATGGGCGAAAGCTGCACTCGTCGTCACGTGGAAGCCTGCCTCGGCGCACTCGGTCTGATCCTCAGCGAGCAGGGCGTCACCGGCGATGCCGAAGCTGGTGTGGCGGCGGCAAGCGCTTCCTATTCCGCATGGCAAGCCGAACCCACGGCTGAGTGATCTTCTGAAGCGCAAACGAAATCTGCCACAGAGTCACAGAGAACACAGAGCAACGGGAAAGCGGTACACAAAAATCCCCTGCCCCAGTGAGCTCTGTGGTGAATCTGTTTGTTTTGTGCTCCTACTTACGCCGTTTGTTGGCGAATGCTTCATAGCCCTGCTTCAACTCCGCCTGTTCTGCAGTGGCTTGTGCGCGGTCAGCATCTGTTTCAAAGTGACTAAGTTTGATCCAGTCGAGATTGCCGCGCCCGCTGCGAATTTTGAACGCGAACATGCCGGGCTGTGCATTGGGAATGTTCACCGGGATGGTCACCG
>JANQFT010000593.1 GCA_028277685.1 Phycisphaeraceae bacterium | reverse complement strand
CGACGGCGACGGCACGGCGCAGGTCGGTGCGCTGGATGGTGGCGAAGTCGCGGCCGTAGTCGATTTCCGCCACTGAGAGGAAGGGGATTTCCGTGCCATCGGGCAGGCGAATGCGCATGTTATCCAGCGTGGCGGTGGTGCGCCGATCGCTTTGCGGATAGCGCACCATCACCTTCACTTCATCGCGGCCGCGCTGGATGCGTTGTGCTTCGGCACCGTAAAACGCCTGGCGAATCTGCCGGGCAAGTTCTGCGCGGGTAACGCCGAGCGCATCGCCCAGCGGGGTGACGCCGACCACTTCGATTTGCCGTTTGCCTTCGACGAAGTTGTCGCTGACTTCGGTGACGCCGGTGTACTTTTCGAGCCGCAGTTTCAGATCGTCGACGGCTTTCATCAGCAGGTTGTGATTGCGGTGAGACAGTTCGACGTTGACCGCATCGCGACTGAAAAACTCGCCGCTGTAATCCACGGTGGTGGCACCGGTGATGTCGCCGGCGAGTTCGCGCCAGCGTTTGATGAGCTTCTCGGTGCTGATGCCGCGCTGTTCACCTTCGAGCAGGGAGACGTTCACCTCGCCGAGGTGGCCGCCATCACGTGCTTCGCGCGCGCCGCCGCCACGCGCGCCCATTTCGGCGGTCATGGGTTGGCTGCCGGTCACGCTGAGCATGTTGCGTGCGAGGGGCGGGGTGTCTTCAGAACGGTTGGTTTCAAATTCCGCGATGGTTTTGCGCGCGGTGTCCTCCATATGCTGGATCACTTCGGCCGTGCGCCGCGCGGGGGTGCCCTGGGCCATGTTGATCGAGACGAGCATGTTGTCGGCTTCAACCGCGGGGAAGAATTCTGATGGCAGGTGACCGCCACCCATCAGTCCCATGGTGATCATCAGGATGGCAATGCCAACCCCAAACGTGATGTACCGCCATCGCACGCATGCGTTCAGCACGGGTCGGTACCACACGTCGATCACGTATTCCAGGAAGGTGCGTACTTTCTTCTGGAAGCGGGCAATGATGCCACCGCGCCCGCCGAGTTTGCCGCCGGACAGGTGCGAAGGCAGCACGAGAAACGCTTCCACCAGCGACACCAACAGCACACTGATCACCACCACTGGAATCACACGAAGAATCTGGAACCATACGCCTTCACCACTGAGCAGCGGCGCGAACGCAGCCACGGTGGAAAGGATTGCCATGAGCACGGGCGAGGCCATTTCCTGCACGCCGCGGATGGCGGCATCCAGCGGCTTGATGCCCGGCTGTTGGCGGTAATAGAAAATGTGTTCGCCCACCACGATCGCATCATCGACCACGATGCCCAGCACCACGATGAACGCGAACAGCGAAATCATGTTCACGGAAACGTCGGCTATCGGCATGATGATGAACGCGCCCAGGAATGACATCATCATGCCCACCGTCGTCCAGAACGCCAGACGCAGATCGAGGAAGCACGCGAGGATGATGAACACCAGCGTGAAGCCCAGCCCGCCGTTGCGCAGCAGCAGTGAGATACGGCCCTTGAGCAGTTCACTGTTGTCGGTGAACACGCTGAGTTTGGTGCCGACGGGCAGTTGCTGGTTCTTGACATCAATGTAAGTTTTCACCGTGTCGGCGATTTCAAGGGTGTCCTGATCGCCCACGCCGTAGATATCGAGGATGACGGCAGGTTCGCCATCGACACGGGCGAAGACATCGAGGTCTTCAAAGTCGTCGACAACGGTGGCGATATCGCGCACGCGCACATCGGTACCATCGGGTCGGGTGAGGATGGCCAGGTCTTCAAACTCCGGCCCGCGGTACGCCTGACCGGTGGTGCGAACGACGATATCACCACCTTCGGTTTTCATGGTGCCGCCGGGCAGGTCGAGTGAAGAACGCGCGACGGCGGCAGCCACATCTTCAAAGCGCAGTTCATAACGGCGCAGCGCTTCTTCGGAGATTTCGATGCCGATTTCATAAGGCGGCAGGCCGAGAATCTGTACGGTGGATAGGCCTTTCGCCGGGCGAATCTTGCGGATGAGTTTGGTGTCCCACGGCAGGACATCTTCGATCATCTGCTCGGCTTCGCCGGTGGTCAGTTCATCACGCACCTGCTCGGCAAGTTCCTTCAGCGTGCGGCGGGGCACATCGCCATGCAACGCCACCACCAACACCTGGTTCTGCTCACTGACTTGAGATGTCTCCGGCTCTTCCGCCTCTTCAGGGAACGTGGTGATGCGATCGACGGTCTGCTTCACATCGTCAAGTGCGCGGTCCATGTCGCTGCCGCGATCAAACTCGATGATGACCGAGCCGTAGCCCTCTGCGGCAACGCTGCGAATCTGTTTGATGAAATCGACTTCGCGCACCGCCTCTTCCACGCGCAGGCAGATACCCTTTTCTGTTTCCTCCGGTGTGGCGCCGGGGTACGGCACGGTGACGCTGATGTAGTTGATGTCGAATCCCGGAAAAAACTCAATCTGAATCCGCGACAGCGACATCAATCCCGCACCAATGACAAACAACAACAACAGGTTGGCCGCCACGTGGTTCGATGCGAACCAGGCAAGGATACCTTTGCGTTCTAGTTTCAGGTCCTGTGGAGTCGCCTTGGAATCATTCATGACTGTTTACCGGGAATCACAGAGGGCGCGGAGACACAAAGGCACAGGGAAGACTCTTTTGTTCTGGACGAGCAATCACACAACACCATCACGATCCTCCGTGCCTCCGTGCCTCTGTGTGCTCCGTGATGTCTGGCTCTACATCTGCGTTGGTGGTCTGGCTTGAGGGGAGTTCACCTGCCGCGCGAATCTTCATGCCGTCGGTGATCGCGTCCAGCAGGCTGGTGATGACCAGATCGCCATCGGATAAACCTTCGGTGACGTAAGCCGTAGTGCGATCGGAATGGACCACCTTCACTTTGGCGATGCGCAGCTTGCCGTCCTCTTTCACCCAGGTGGTGTCGCCGTTGTGCACCGCATTGCGCGGCACGGCAATCATGTCGCCGGAAGGACGGCCTTCAATCAGCACCTTCACAAACATGCCGGGGGCCAACGGTGCGCGATCGGCCTTGCGATCAAACGGTCGATCCACTTCCACGACCACGGGAACCAGGCGGCTTCTCACATCCACCTGCGCGCCCATGCGCGCGAGTCTTCCGGGCCAGGTGATTTGTTGGCCGGCGAAGGTGGCCGACACCTTCACCGAAGAGGTTCGGCGGCCGTTGCCCGGTGCGTTGAACCATGCCAGGTCGCGGTCATCGACCATCACGGTGATTTCCACCTGCTCCACGCCATACAGCGTGGCGACCGGTTGGCCGGGTGAAACGTACTGCCCGAGATCGACCGATTCATCCAACACACGAGCATCGTAAGACATGGTGACACGGGTGCGCTGGAGATTCAGTTTCGCTTCATCGAGCGCCGCTTCGGCCTGCTGCACGGATGCGACCGCTGCGGCGCGCTGGGCCTGCGCGGAAGACACCATCGCTTTGGCGCGACGAATCTGCGGCTCGCGCAGCAACAGTGGGTCAGCCTGCTTGTTCGGGTTGTCGGCTTCCCATTCGGCCTTGGCGATGTCCGCTTCGGCCTGTTCGATCTTCAGTTGTGTGCTGGCTTCTGCGATGGAGGCTTTGGCTTGATCAACCGCACTGCGCGCGGAGGCCAGCGATGCCTCGGCGCGCTTTACGGCTAATTCATAGTCCGCCTTTTCGATTTCGATCACCGGTTCATTCGCCGGAATGAAGCCGCCTGCCGCCAGGGCGGGGTGCACCTTCACCACTTTGCCCGCGACCTGCGGCACCAGTTGCACCTGTACGCGCGGCTCGACGGTGCCGAACCCCTCGATCACGATCGGCACGTTCTTCGCATGAACCGCCACCACATCGACCAGCGCACCTGGGGCTTCGATCTGCGTGGTTTGTGGGGGCTTCTTCGCTTTCACGAGCATGCTTGAACCGACAAAGCCCAACACCACCACGCCAAGGGCGATGATGCATTGGATCAACCAACGTGGAAGACCCTTACTTTTGGGTTTGCCGGTTTTGGTTATGGCCTGTGCCATCGGTGACTACTCCTTGGGCGCCAGAGCGGTTGCTTCGTCATCGGGTTGGGTGCGTTGCCAGTCGCCCCCCAGCGCCAAGATCAGGTTGATACGGGCATCCCACACATCCTGCCGGGTGGAAATCATGTCACGCTGAGCCGCACGACGACGACGTTGCGTTTCCAGTACGGTGATGAGCGGATCGACCCCGCGCTCGTAACGTTGGGTGGCCAATTCTTCCGCCGCGAGCGCTTCGGTCACGCGCGTTTGCACATCGTCGTAACGTTGACGCGCGGTGGTTTCGAGCACCAGGGCATCTTCCACTTCCTGCAAGGCACGCAGCACGGCTCCGGCATAGTCCGCCGCGGCGGCTTCGGCCCGCGCTTCGGCGGCTTCCACGTTTGCTCGCAATGCACCACCGGCGAACACGCGCCAACTGGCATCCATCACCAGCGACCAGACCACGCTGGTCGGATCACTGAGTTGATTCAAACGACTGGCTTGCCGACCACCGGAAGCACTGATGGTCAGGTCCGGGTAGAGATCGGCCAAGGCAACACCGACATCGAAGGTGGCGCTGGCAGCCCGCAGTTCACTGGCGCGCAGGTCCGGCCGACGGTCGAGTAGCGCCACCGGCACACTGACGGGCGGCGCTTCCAGAGGCGGAAGATCACTCAACGTTCGGGCAGGCTCTTCACCGGTGCCGGGCTGGCGGCCACACAACACATCCAGCGCAAGTTGAGCGGCGCGAAGCTGATATTCCGTTCCCGGCTCGAGCGCCCGGCTGGCCGCAAGGTTTTCCTTGGCCAATCGCCATTCGACCGCACTGGCCACCCCTCGGTTGTAACGGCGTTCCACGATTTTGTAGGTGCGTTCCCAGTTGACCACATCATCGCGCTGCAACTGAAGCAGTTGTTGGGTGGTGGCAATGCGCGAACGCAAACGCACGGTTTCGGCCACGACCGAATGCAATATCGCTTCGCGATCGGCTTCGGTGGCCCCCAGATCGGCGAGCGCCGCCTGTTGTGCACGTTTGAGGCGGCCGAACACGTCCACCTGCCAACTGACCATGCCGGTCAGGCTGTAGGTGCTGGTCATGGCGCTGCCACGTCCGCCGCCGAAGTCGAAGGTGCTTTGGCGACGATCGCGCTGGGCACCGATGGAAATTTCCGGCAGACGATTTCCGGTGGCCACACCCAGCAGGCCGCGGGCTTCGAGCACACGCGCGGTGGCGGCGCGCAGGTCCGTGTTGTTTTCCAAGGCCTGGGCGACCAGCTCATCGGTGGTGGGATCA
>JANQFT010000439.1 GCA_028277685.1 Phycisphaeraceae bacterium | reverse complement strand
ATGGACAATGCGCAGCGCGAGGTGGTGCGTAATGTCATCGCTCAAGCGACGGCCGGCAAGCAGTCATTCGGTATGAATCTGCCGCCGCACCGGCGTAACTTCAACTTCATTTCGCATGGCACGCAATTGCTGGTGACGGCGCTGGCCATCGAAGGCGAGCCGGGTTATGACCCGTCGATCCTGCCGGCAACGTATGAGTTGATGGCCGGCTTCCTGGATCACGCGATCTATCCTTCGGGCACGCCGACGGAAGGGATGCACTATTACAACTTTGGTATGTCCTTTGCTTCACTAGCGATGGCGGCGATGGCCAGACGCGACAAAAGCCTGTTCCAGCACCCGCATTACTTGGCCACACGCATGTGGTACGTCAACTCGATCGAACCATTCGGTTATGCCTTCTCCACGCATCACGACACGCCGCGCGATGATGGTGGCTTAGCGACCAACTATGTCTTGTTGAAATGGATCCTGCCGGAGAACCGCATTGTCGATTATATCTGGCGAAATCGCGTCCGTGATAACTACAGTGGTATCACCTATCGCGGTGATTTTTTAGCTTTTGCACTGTTTCCCAGCGATTGGAACGGCGGTTACATCGAGAAAAATCCCGAAGCATCCCAGTGGGGTGTGGACACAGACAAGCAAAGCCGTTTGAACCATGCAACCAACAATCCGCCGCTGAACCCAGCCAGTCTGGGATTATCAAATAGTTATTTTACGCCGGAACGTGGCCTGCTCATTACCCGATCCGCTTGGGCGTTGGATGCAACAATCTTGAATTTTGAAAACCGTCCGGATGTCACAGGGCCGAGCCATGCTCACAGTGATCGTAACGGATTTACGCTTTCAGCGCTCGGTCGCCAATGGGCAATTGATCGCGGGCATCATCGATCTGAAACGCACTTACATTCCAATGTATTGATCGACGGTCTTGGACAAGGCCACTTTGGGCCGGCCGGTGAGATTCTTGATTACAGCGATGAGCCGGAAGTTACCCAGATCCCCGGCGATGCGACATATGCTTATCGCTATCGGTACACCTTCGGGACACGGCTTGGCAATCGTGAAAATGCGGGCTACGACTGGGAAGTCGAAACGTTGCCCCGCGTGATCAAGTACTGGTCTGCCACACAAGATCCCAATGACAGGCCTTGGGAAGTCGATCGGCTTTACACGCACAAGGCGTTGGAAAATCCGTTGAAATATGCATATCGCACAGCTGCGCTCGCGCGGGGTTCGCAACCATATGTCATCATCGTCGATGACATCCGTAAAGATGATCAGGTCCGCCGCTATGAGTGGTTAATGCAGCTTCCTGACGATTTGGTTGCTGAAAAAACAGCAGAGAACCGTATGGTTCTTGCGGCGGAAGACGCTGACGAACATTCGCCACGGCTTATGGTGTATGTGCTCGATATGAGTAAGTCGCAAGCGATACCGGGTAAGCCTGATCAAGCTCCGATCCGTGTCGAAACATTTG
The DNA here is from genome assembly GCA_028277685.1 of Phycisphaeraceae bacterium. Classification (GTDB taxonomy): domain Bacteria; phylum Planctomycetota; class Phycisphaerae; order Phycisphaerales; family Zrk34; genus JANQFT01. The sequence continues at coordinate 1,535 of JANQFT010000439.1, read as the reverse complement.
AAATGGCACAATCTGAAAAACTCAACACCAAGAAAGCATGGGGCGAAGGTAAGCGGCTGGTACTGACCAGTGATTCAGTGGAGCCTAAGTTTAAGGTACTCCTGCTGCCTCACCGTCCGAGTGATGCCCTGCCGAAAATTCGTTCGATGAACGATAACGAGTTTGAGTTGATCTGGCCCAATCATATCGACCATTGGAAGGCACAGCGGATAGATCAGGGACCCACGCGCTTGACGCTCACGCGCACTGATGGCCAGTAAAGCATTCATATCCCGCCTTTTTTAAGATTGAAGTTTATGTCTCGCTTTGTTGATACCGATGACGCCACAATCCAGTTGCCCGATTCATCTCCGCAGGCAGTATCAGCGTCTGTCGTGCACTGGGGTTGGATCACGCCCGGTGTGCCCGCTTGTAATCGTCGACTACAGACCGACGATTATCTCGCCTTTCTTGAAGAGCAGGTGGAGACCAGCGATAAGTACTACTTTACCCAACCCGGCTGGGCTTTGGACACACAATTGGATCCTGCGTTAATTGCCTTGACTGCGCAAAACACTCGAACATGTTTACGCAGCAAGCCATTGCCGCATGCCATCTTTAAGTCATTACGCGATCATATTTTGGCGGGTCGATTGGATTACCTGGCATACCCTTATGCGGGTTGCGTCGTTGAGGGGGTCAGCGGTGAAGCGGTTTATCACAGTTTGAGGTTGACACGTGACATTGCTCAACAGGCGTTTGGCCAAACAGTCGATGGCTTCTTTATTCACGATGGGCTAAAGCAATTGGATTGGAATGTGCCAACGGTTGTGCAGATCGGTAAGTTGCTTGGTTTCCAAGCGATCTTCGGGAGGTCCGCAGCGCACCTGGAAAGTCCAGACGGTACACGCATGCCGATGATCGGCCGATCCACCGATGACACATCGCTCTTTGCGGTTGCGGAGTTGATGGATGGCCCCGAACTGGTTCATCGATTACGAGCAGAGTACGCTGAAGATGGTCTCCATTTTCAAACTGCCAATGTTGATAAGCATCCGTTGCTACATAACGCACCACAACGTGAGGCTTCCGCGCTGATCACGAAAGGCTGGTACGGCGGCGCACCACAAGTCATGCAGATGCAATCCTGTTTACGACGCGCCGAGCAGTGGCTCACATTACTGCCTATGGCATGGGCGGCAACCGGCCAAACAGGACAAGTCGACGGCCTTTGGAAGCGTATTCTGATTCTTGAAGATTGTCATTTGCAATGGCTGCTGCATGATATCGCGACCAAACATTTACCCGCAGCACGTGAAACTGAAGCAATCATCCAGCAAGCGTTGGGAGCAACGCTAAACCCATCAGACGAAGATCCTGCAGGTTTTTTCTTTAATCCATTGCCTTTCGAACGCGACGCGGTGGTCCGTGAAGGTGAGCAATGGGCCTATGTTCCGTCGTTACCAAGTTTGGCGACACGCTCAAAAGATGATCTTGAATATCCGGAGGTTCAGGTCACGAGTCGTTCCCTGGAAAACGATCGCATCAAAGTCAAG
>JANQFT010000402.1 GCA_028277685.1 Phycisphaeraceae bacterium | reverse complement strand
TTTGTGAAAGATCGTGTGACCATCATGGCGTGCGACCTGGCGGAGATAGTACTCACCGCCGGCGGCGCGCGGCACATGAACCCCATGTGTACCTTCCGCGGCGCGGACTTGATCGGCACGACGTATCGCCATCCGTTCATCGATCGCATCAACCCGGTGGTTGGGGCGGACTACGTCACCCTAGAAGATGGCACCGGCATGGTGCACACCGCGCCCGGTCATGGTGTGGATGACTACCAGACCGGTCTGCGTGAAAAGCTCGGCGTCTACTGCCCCGTACAGGACGATGGCACGTTCGACGAAACCGCCCCCGAATGGTTGCAGGGCAAGGACGTGTGGGAAGCGAACAAGCTGGTCGTGGAGCACCTGCGCGAAAGCGGCCACCTGTTCTACGATCACCAGTTCAACCACAGTTACCCGCATGACTGGCGCAGCAAAACCCCCGTCATCTTCCGCGCGACCGAACAATGGTTTGTTGATGTGAACAAACCTTTCGGTCTGACCCCTCTCCCCCAAGTGGGGGAGAGGATGGGTGAGGGGGATGGACCCGGGCAGGCGCAATCGTCTCAGGACTCACCCTCACCCCAGCCCTCTCCCTTGGAGGGAGAGGGGGCGAAGTCACTCCGCGAGCGCGCCCTCGCCGCCGCCGACAACGACATCACCTTCATCCCCGACTGGGGCCGCAAGCGCATGCGTGGCATGTTGGAAAGTCGCCCCGACTGGTGCATCAGCCGCCAACGCGCCTGGGGCCTGCCCATCCCTGCCTTCCACGGCCCCCGGAAGGGGGAGGTGCTGCTAACCAAGGCGAGTGTGATGGCCGTCGCCAACAACATCCGCCAACACGGCAGCGATCTCTGGTTCAAGGGCACGCCGCAACAACTCCTGGAAGGTTATGACGTCGAAGCTGATCCCGATGCACCGGAATGGGCGAAGCTCCAAATTCGAAACTCGAATTTCGAACTTCGGCCTTCGGCCGACATCTTCGACGTCTGGTTCGAATCCGGCTCCAGCTGGCACGCCTGCATGCGACAACGCAACCTCGCCAACGAAGAAGGTCCCGCCACCGATCTGTATCTCGAAGGTTCCGACCAGCACCGCGGCTGGTTCCAGTTGTCGTTGCTGCCCGCGCTGGCGGTCACCGGTCATTCGCCATTCAAAACGGTGCTCACGCATGGCTTCATGGTCGACAAGCACGGCATGAAACTCAGCAAGTCGGACGGAAACGCGATCAAAGTTGAAGACCTGATGAAGGAACACGGTGCCGATGTGTGCCGTTGGTGGGTCGCGTCGATCAACTTTGAAAACGACATCAAGGCCGACATGGAGTTCTTCCGTCTGGCCGGCGAAGAGTACCGCAAGGTGCGCAACACGATTCGCTTCCTGCTAAGTAACCTGGATGGCTTCAGCGAGCGCCGCGAACTGACCGACGCCGATGCGAACACGGTGGATGCCTGGGCATGGGGTGAAACCGCGAAGCTGGTTGACGTGGTGAAGCCTGCTTACGACAGCTACGACTTCCGCAAGGCCAGCGAAGCGATCTTCAACTTCTGCAACGACACGCTCAGCGCGGTGTATCTCGCGGCGGTGAAAGATCGCCTGTACTGCGATACCCCCGGAAGTGAACGACGCAAGCGTACGCAGACCGTCATTCACGACATCGCCGATGTGTTGATCCGCCTGGTCGCGCCGATCCTCGTGCATACCGCTGATGAAGCCTGGCTCGCCCTGCACGGTGCCGACATGAAGAGTGAAGACACCGTTCACCTGCACACGTTACCGGAGGTGATTGACTTCGCGCCGGCCGAGGGTTGGTCTGAGG
>JANQFT010000401.1 GCA_028277685.1 Phycisphaeraceae bacterium | reverse complement strand
GTACGCCAGGCCGAGGATGAGAATCTTCGAGCCCTTGACCGCTTTGCCGTGATCGTTGAGGGCACGCGCGGCGCGTTGCACCACGTATTCGGGCATCGCGTGGTTCACTTCGCCCGCCAGTTCGATGAAGCGTGTGGGCAGACCGACTTCGCGCGCTTTCCAGGTGAGATAGAACGGATCGATCGGAATGCAGTGGCCGCCCAGGCCCGGGCCGGGGTAGAACGGCTGGAATCCGAACGGCTTGGTGCTGGCCGCTTCGATCACTTCCCACACGTCCACGTCCATGGCGGTGAGCAACACCTTCATTTCATTCACCATGGCGATATTCACCGCGCGGTAAATGTTCTCCAGCAGCTTTGCCGCCTCAGCAACTTCCGCACTCGACACGGCGACGACTTGTTCAACGGCCAGGCGATACAGGTCGCTAGCCAGATTGCCGCTCGTTTCGTCGATGCCGCCGACCAGCTTGGGGATCGACCGCGTGTCGTGATCCTTGCGGCCGGGGTCTTCGCGTTCGGGTGAGTAGGCAAGGTAGAAGTCTTTGCCGCATGTCAGGCCCTTGGTCTGGAGTCGTGGGAGCATCACATCGCGCGTCGTGCCAGGGTACGTGGTCGATTCCAACACCACCAGTTGTTCTGCGCGAAGATGCTCGGCGATCACCTTGCTGCATCGCTCGACGTATGTCAGATCAGGTTCATGGTGCGATCCCAAAGGCGTGGGCACACAGACGAGGATCGCATCCGTTTCGGCCAAGCGGGCGAAGTCTGTGGTGACATCGAAGCGATCGTTCTGGGCCATCTTGGCGACAAAATCCTCGCCGAGATGCTTCAGGTAGCTTTGCCCGGCCTTGAGCATGTCGATCTTGGCTGCATCGGTGTCGAAGCCGAGTACGCGCTGGCCCGCAGCGTAGAACGCCTTCATCAACGGCAAGCCCACGTAGCCCAGTCCGATCACGCCCACCGTCAGGTCGCGTGTGGCAATCTTCTGCTTGAGTTTCATGGGGGCCATGATATCCGCCTCGGGCGATATTGGCATTACAATGTGGGTATGCCGATTGCCCAGCTCAGTCAGTTGGTGGTCAACCAGATCGCCGCCGGTGAAGTCATCGAACGCCCAGCGTCCGTGGTGAAGGAGCTTGTGGAGAACAGCCTGGACGCGGGGGCACACGCCATCGATGTGCAGATTGAAGACGGTGGCCGTGAATTGATCCGCGTGGCGGATGATGGCAGCGGTATCCCTGCGGATGAACTACCGTTAGCACTGGCGGCGCACGCCACCAGCAAGATCACCCACGCGGATGACCTGGCGGCGATCGGCACCATGGGGTTTCGCGGGGAAGCGCTGGCGTCGATGGCGTCAGTCTCACGGTTGCGCATGGTCAGCCGCACTCCCGGAAGTGAGGCGGGCGCAGTCATTGAGGCGTCAGGAGATACCGTCGAGCCGATCCAACCCATTGGCTGTTCGCCCGGCACCGTGGTGGAAGTGCGCAACCTGTTTTTCAACACACCGGCGCGACGCAAGTTCATGCGCGGCGCTTCGACCGAATACAGCCACATCAACGAACTGCTGACCCGCATCGCGCTGGCGCATCCCACGG
>JANQFT010000392.1 GCA_028277685.1 Phycisphaeraceae bacterium | reverse complement strand
AGGTAGCCGTGGTGGCGGCAGAAGGTGAGTGCGGTTTCGAGCAGCTTCACGCGGATGCCTTTGCCCCAATAGGTCGGCAGTACGCGCAGGCGGCGGATTTCGGCCAGGTGATTACCATCGGGCGCCACGCCGATCATGCCGATCAGTTGGCCATCGAGATCGGCCACCCAGAAGTGGGCGCGTTCTTCTTCGAAATAAGCTGCGCCGATGTGCTCGATGTCCGCACCGGTATCGTTGGGGGGAATTTCCCCTTCCAGCAATCCCTCGGTGTACAGGTGATTCACCTGCGGCTGATCTTCCGCAGTGTAGGTGCGAATATTCACCCGCTGATCAATGTTATCAGGTGCGTCGGTCATAACTTCCCAGGCAGAATACGGACTGATTGGTTCCTCGCTAGGCACCATGGTAGCGGCACCACCACGGGTGTTGTCAAATCTCACCCCCGGAAGTTTGTCCGACGCATAACTGGACGGTTGCGCGTTCTGATTCGCACGTTCGGAAGTCAGTTTCGCGGCACGGCGATGAACGACAGTTCATCCAAGGCCGTATCGAGCAAGGCCACGCTGTATTGCGATGCGCGGAACAACGCACCAGGGTTGATCACACGGGTGTGGCCGATCGTTTGATCGCGCTGTTCGTGCGTGTGGCCGTGACACAGGTAATTCACGCCGGACGCGAGCGCCTGCTCCATCGAGGCTTCCACATGCCCATGTTGAAAGCTCAACACTTTGCCGTCGGCCGCAACACGCCCTTCCGGATCACTCACGGTGATGCCCAGCGTTTTGGCGTACTCAGTCAGGCCATCGCCATCCCAATCGCAGTTGCCGAACACAATATGGACCGGCGGGTCGGGCTTGCCGGCAGCATCGAGTTTTTCCACCATCGCATCGAGCACTTCCAACGTACCGATATCTCCCAGGTGCAGCAGCATGTCTGCGCCCTGCTCGATCAACAGACGCGCCGCACGCTGGGTGGTGCCCGCGCGACCGTGGCTATCCGAAAGTAGTCCGATCCGTGCCAACTTCACTTTCTCACCTGCTGCGCGATTACGCATTAAGTTGAATCGCAATCGCATAGGTCGCAAATGCCATGCCGCTTACCCCCTCTCCCCTCGGGAGAAGGCCGGGGTGAGGGCGAGATGCGTCTTGAGTAAGTGAGTCTTGAGCAGTCATTTCGCCCGCCTCTCCGCAAGACTCAAGACTCAAGATTCTTCAAATTCTCCTGCACCGTCGTCAGCTCACGTTCGACTTCGGCCAGTTGGTCTTTCGTCTGCTGCACCAGGTGTGCCGGGGCTTTATCAACATAGCCCTTGTTATTCAGCCGGCCCGACAGCGCGCGTTGGTTCTTCGTGAGTTCTTCCACGCGTTTGGTCAGGCGGTCACGTTCAGCCGCAGCATCGAACTGGCGGTGCATGTAGATTTCGATCCAAGGCCGGACGATCACCGCGGAATGCTCCGGGCGATCAACATCCGTGCCCAATTCACGAATCAACACGTTCGCCAACGGCTGCACCAAATATGCACTGCGCGGCACGAACGCCATCGCTTCGGGCGCGACCTTGATCGAAAGATCGACCTCTTCCCGCGGCAGGATGTTGTTGCTGCTGCGGACATCGCGAATCATGCCCACTGTTTCCTGCAGACGGGCAAACATGTCTTCCGATTTCTCATCGATCAGGCATTCATCCACCTTCGGCCAGGCGGCGCGAATGCACAGATCATGGGCAGATAATTCAACCCCCGGGATACTTCTTTCCGGGGCGATGCGGTTGAGTTCAGCAAACAGCGCCTCGGTAATAAACGGCATGACTGGATGCAGCATGCGCAACACGCTGTCGAGGCAGGCGGCGAGCGTGGCCCGGTTCGCCTGGCCGGCGCGGGTGGCGGTGCCGACCGTGGGCTTGATCACTTCCAGGTACCAGTCGCACAGGTCACGCCAGAAGAAGTCGTACAGGGTTTGGGTGTACGCATTGAAGCTGTAGGTTTCAAGCGCATGATTCACCTTGCCCACGGTGCGGGCGAGTTGTGAAAGAATCCAACGGTCGGCCATGCCGTAGTTGGCCGGATCGCCCGGCGAAGTCATCGCCCCGGATTCCGCCGCCTCGGCCAAGTGTTGCATGGCAAACCGGCCGGCGTTCCACAGCTTGTTGGCAAAGTTGCGGCCGATGTCGAACTTCGGGCTGGTGTTCTTCCCGCTTGCTTCACACCGCTCGACCGGCATCCGCACATCCTGCGTTTGCGTGGTCATCAGCGTGAGCGTGAACCGCATCGCATCCGCACCGTGCGTGTGAATGATGTCCAGCGGGTCGACGCCGTTGCCGAGCGACTTCGACATCTTCCGCCCTTCACCATCCTGAATCATCGCATGGATAAACACATCCGTGAACGGCACACTGCCTTGGAAGTAAAGGTTGAACATGACCATGCGGCTGACCCAAAGCGTGATGATCTCCCGCGCGGTGGAAAGGACGGATGTCGGATTCCACGCGGCGACTTCCGGGGTTTCGTCCGGCCAACCAAGGGTGGACATGGGCCAGAGGCCGCTGGAGAACCATGTGTCGAGGACGTCGGGGTCTTGGGTGAAGCCTTCTTTCTCCAGTTCAGCGATCAACTTCGGATCGTCGTATCGCAAGCAGATGTATGTAATACCCGCATCAATGTCCTCATCGCCTTCAGCAATGCCATCCCGTTGGGCTTGGTACCAAGGGGGATTCTGCATGAAATCATCGACTGCAATACCACGATCAGGTCGACTCCACACCGGAATCCGATGTCCCCACCAGAGTTGCCGGCTGATGGGCCAGTCGCGCATATTTTCCAGCCACGTCTGGTAAGTCTTCGCGTACCGCGCGGGGGTGAAGGTCAGTGCGTTTTCACTGTTAGCTGCATCGCGACGCGATGCGGGCCCGCGATCAGTCTGATCGCGGCTATCCGTGAACGCATCACCATCTTTCCACACGCATTCGCCTTCGCTGCGCTGCTCGACATCCATCGCACGGAGGGCGGCGCCGGCCAATCGTTCGTCCGTCACCTTCACGTACCACTGATCGCTCAGGTACGGTTCGATCACCACGTGGCTGCGGTAGCTGTGGCCGACGCT
>JANQFT010000175.1 GCA_028277685.1 Phycisphaeraceae bacterium | reverse complement strand
ATGGTGTTGATATGGGGATCGCCTGCGGCATCGCTGGGGTCGGCCGTGGTGCTGCCACCGCCCCAAAGCTGGAAGGTCAGCCCTTCAAATGGACGATGTGATGTGTCAGCTGCGACGAAATCAAACCTCAGCGTCCAGTTCTCTTCCCATGTGCCGATGGCCTGGTAGATCCAACCATCTTTGGCCATCAAGCCCCAGTGACTGCCATCGGGTGGGGGCGGAAGGATGTTACCGGCCGGGTTTGCCGACTCGGCACCACCATCGTTGGCGCTTTCGTACCAATCATTGAGTTGCGCAAACCAATGCGGCGGGAACGAGCCTTTCTGCACGGTCGCGCTTTCAAAACTGGCGTTGTCAATCGGCGTGGCGAACAGGCCGGCGTAACTGACGGAGCTAAGCGCGACCACGACAAACAAGGCAAGAACGGTGCGGAACATAATCAATCCTCCAATTAGTGTTCCAAAATGTTTCTCATCAACCCATACACTTGCTTGGCACCGCATCATCCTTTCGATGGGGGCGGAGCAAGGTTTCCATCTTCAACCGGCTGGTAGGCAATCGCCTGACTGGGCAAACTCTCACCCGGCTTGGCGATGCGCTTCATCAGCATTTCCACCGCGGTGGCGGCACAACGATCCAAAGGGATATGCATCACCCGCATGGCCACACCCGTGAACACGAAACGATCCGGGTGGAGTAGCGTGATGCTCAAATCTTCAGGAATGCGCAACCCGCACGAGAGCGCCGCCTCGGCAATCGGTATGGCTGACTCCACCGAATAGCACACCGCTGCGGTGGGGCGGTCTGGTGCCTGGAAATCCTGTCGCCATTCGTGGAAACGCGGATCGTGCCGCGAGGGTGCATCCGGTTCCTTGGAGTGAAGCATGCGCGGCGCCAGACCGGCTTCACGCATCGTTTGTTCGTAGCCGTTCAAACGATCGATCGCACTGTAATGGTGGTACTTTGAATTCGGGTGCTTGGTGGTGCAGAACGCAATCCGCCGATGCCCCAGCTTCAGCATGTCTTGCGTGGCCAGGCGTGCGCCTTGAATATCATCCGGATAAGCGCAGTCCTCCGCGTGGTTGGAGTTGATGATGATACGCGGTACGCCGGTGGCTTCGGTCACCACCTTCATCGCTTGTTCTGGCAGGGCGGTCAACAGCAGGCCGTCTACGGAAATCTCACGCATCAACTTGGGAATGCGTGATTCATCGGTCAGGTCGTCCGGTTTGACCACGTGAATTTTCAGGTCGTTGTCGTGTTGGTGAGCGTGACGCGATGCGGCATGAAGCATCGACATCGGCAGGAAGCTTTGGCCCTCCCGCATCATCAGGGCGATGCTGCCGAACTTGCCCCGCTGCACCGCACGGGCGGCGGCGTTGGGGCGGTAATTCATCTGCTTGGCCGTGCGCTCGATACGTTCACGCACCTCCGGCCGCACCGACCAGCCCTGATACTTGCGTCCGCTAAGAACACGGCTCACCGTGGTGTGCGCCACATCGCATCGTTCGGCAATCGCACTGACGGTCACGCGTTTGGCCACAAAAACTCTCCGTTCAGCACACGTGTGCTATTTGTCTTCAGAGGAAAAATACACCACGATTCAGACTTCGTCAAGCAAAACATGGGATTCGTCTTGAAGGTGAGAAAGCGGGTGGCCGGGGCTGAGCGCAGCGTGCCCCAATGTTGCCGCCTCTCCTGGGGCGTAGCTGCAGCCCCGGTGAGTTC
>JANQFT010000131.1 GCA_028277685.1 Phycisphaeraceae bacterium | reverse complement strand
GGTGAGTGATCAGGTCGAGCACGGCATCACTCGACATCGTCAGTTCACCACGGCATGTTGGCGTGCAATCAAAATGGCATGGTGGGCAAGCTGGTGCATCGTGATAACGGTGTGGACATCTGGCGCTCACCACATCGCACAAACGCCAGCGCGGGCTGGTTCGGGGTATTCAATCGCAATGAAATGCCCTGGCAGGGCCGGGTGAATCTGTCGTCGATCGGCGTGCCGGACGGCTCTTCCCTGCACAACGTGTGGGACGAAGCCCCACTGATGCTGCATGACGGCCTGCTGGACGTTTCCCTCGACCCGGATGACGTGCGATTCGTGCACTACAGCCCGGAGATTTGACAGCCCGGCAAGAGAAGCATAATTTCAAATCTCGATTTCCCGCACGGAGGTCGTCGGTCCGCCGTAGCCTTGGCGAAGGCGGATGTCTGGAGGGACGTGCGGCACCCCCGCCCCCGGAAGCCCATTAACCCCGGGCATTGTTGCTCCGGAGTGGAATGTGCCCCGGCCTACCAGAAAGGAACGACGACCATGCGCATTGCCCTCACCACCACCAGCTACCAGGACACCCCCGGCAAGCACCACGATGTACTCGAAGCCAGCGGCTTCGAAGTCGTTCGCGCCCGCGGCCCCCTGCCTGAAGCTGATGTGCTTGCCCTCATCGAGGAACACAAAGGCTTCGACGGTTTACTGAACGGCGATGATGAAATCACCGCGAAGGTGATTGACGCCGCGCTCGCCGCACCCACGCCACTGAAGGTAATCGCCAAATACGGCATCGGGCTGGATTCAATCGATGTCGCCCACACCACCTCAAAGAAGATTCCCGTGTTGTTCACGCCCGGCGTGAATCACACCACCGTGGCTGAGCACGCGATTGGTTTGATGATCGCTGCAGTAAAGCATTTTGGATATCACATCTGCGGCACACGCAATGGTGAATGGAAAGCCATCCGTAAGACTGGCAACGAACTGGCGGGCAAAACGCTGGGCATACTGGGCATGGGGCGCATCGGCAAGGAACTGATCAAGCGCGCAAGTGCCTTCGATATGTCTGCCATCGCGTTCGATGTGTACTGGGATGACGACTTCGCCAAACAATACAACGTGAAACATGCGGCCGCCATGGAAGACGTGCTGGCGGAAGCCGACATCATTTCCCTGCACATGCCCGCAACAGATGAAACCAAGGGTTATCTGAACACCGAGCGTTTGGCCAAGTGCAAAGACGGTGTAGTCATCATCAATACCGCACGCGGCACGCTGCTCATCGAAGAGGACATGGCCGCCGCCTGCAAGAGCGGTAAGGTGAAGGCGTACGCCTCCGACGTGCTGGCGGTCGAGCCGATGACGCAACCTCATCCGTTTGATGGGATTGAGAACATCATTTTGACACCACACGTGGGCAGCCGCACGTTTGAATCGGTGGAGCGACAGGCCCTTCGCGCGACGAACAACATTGTCAATTTCCTGTCCGGCGATTCGGACTTCATTCAGGCGAACGAATTCTGACCGTCGGCCGAGACCCCATACCATGGGCACGAACTATCTGGCGGAGGCGAAAGACGGCGTTCTTGAATGGCTGGAATCGGTGCGCTACACCGAAGACGGCTGGGGACGCTGGAAGTACAACGCGAAGCAGGAGCGACCCTGGTCGCTGCAGGCTTCGGGGATCGCAATCCGTATACTCGATCAGTACGACGAGCTGCGCAACATCAGCGATGCGGACAAACAGAACGCGATCGACCTGTTCCTGGGCTGCCAGGATAAAGACGACGGTCTGTTCAAAGATCCACTGGAAGATGAATCCAACCACGTGGGTAGTCACACTTGGGAACAGGTGTGGGGCCAGCGGCACGGCACCACCGTGCAAGTGCTCAACGCACTGGGGGGCGAACCGAAGTACCCCATCCCCACCGTGCAATTTGTCGACCTGACGAAAGTTGATGGCACCACATTCACCATGGAAAGGATCGACTGGCGTAATCCCTGGGGCCACGGCGAAAGCTGGTCACGCGCCATCCGCGCTTACCTGCGCAGCTTCCCTGAAGATCAACGCAACGATCAACACCCGGTGTTGCGCGATGCGTTTGAAGCATTCGAGGCAAACATTCTTGATCCCGTGACTGGTTACCCCAGCCGCGGCATGGAAAAGGACGAAGCCCCGCGCGCTATGGCGGGCTTGTTCAAGACGCTGGCCGCTTACCTCGTCACCGGGCGCGAGTTTCCGTACGCCAAGCAAGGCATCGACAGCACATTGAAGCTGCAGCATGAAGACGGTGAGTTTGAACCAGGCTCAAACATGTGCCTGCAGTGGGATCCGATGTGGGTGCTGCGCGTTCTCGACTACCAATTAAACGGCACATACCGGCACGATGAACTCGTCGAATCTGGTATTCGCCTGAACGACCGACTTATGGCACATTACCGTAAACCGGACGGTGCTTTCAGTTTTAACGGCGCGCTATGCCAGACGAATCATCACTCGATTCGTTTGACCGACAAGGGTTATCCGATCGGCGACATGCTCGGCACGACCATGGTGTTGAAGTGTCTGTTGTACGTGGATGAATGGACCGGCACGCTGCCCGCCACCGGCCCGGAACCGTTGATATAAACAAGGAGGAAACCGGCATGTCAGATCGACTAAACATCCTACACATTCACGCCCACGATGCCGGTCGCATGGTGCAACCATATGGTTACAACACCGTCACGCCCAACATCCAGCGGTTTGCCGAGGAAGGCGTGCTGTTTCGCAACGCCTTCTGTGCCGCGCCGACGTGTTCGCCCAGCCGTACAGCCTTGATGACCGGTCGCTATCCACACTGCAACAACATGCACGGGTTGGCCACGCCACGCTACGGCTTCCAACTGCAAGACCCGCATCAACACCTCGGCGGTTTTCTCGCTCGCAACGGTTACGTAACCGCCGTCGCCGGGGTGCAGCATGAGCTGGTCGCCCCGCTGGGGAACCCGGAGGACATCGGTTACACCCGTTGGCTGAATCATGTTGGTGGCAAGTGTCGCGGCGACGCACAAATTGCAGCATTGCGTTTCCTGGCAGAAGAACATGACAAGCCGTTTTTCCTTTCCGTCGGGTTCACCGAACCGCACCGCGACAACGCCAACCGGGGCAGGCGGCACGGTTACCACGCCGATATGCCGTTCGTGGAGGACTTGGACGGCCGCTACACCCGTCCACCCGCGCCGATTCCCGACAATCCCGCCACGCGGCAGGATTGGGCCAGCTTCTCCGACGGCATCACGCGTTACGATCAACAAGTGGGCGCCCTGCTAAGCACGGTGGATCGATTGGGCTTGCGTGAGAACACATTGGTCATCGTCACCGCCGACCACGGTATTGCCTGGCCACATGGCAAGGGTAACCTCACCGACATGGGCCTGGGAGTGATGCTGATGATGCGTGGCCCCGCCGGCTCCGGCTTTGAAGGCGGCCGCGTGATCGAATCATTGGTCAGCCACATGGATCTGTATCCAACGCTTTGTGACGTCAATGGCATCGACCACCCCGACTGGCTGCAAGGCATGA
>JANQFT010000071.1 GCA_028277685.1 Phycisphaeraceae bacterium | reverse complement strand
CTCGTCAGCGTGCCCTGCAGGCCGGCTGCACGTTGGTTGATCGTCCTGGATGATAGCAAGGCGCCAATACCCGATGAAATCGTGCTCATGTTCGTACCCCCAGACCCCATACTGAACGATTCAGCCGGTGCAGCGGCAACTGATAACCACTTGGTGGACCTGCTATTCTGTATGCGGCCACCTCACAGTCGTTCCTGATGGACAGGGCACAAACAAAACCATCAATTAATCCGGATTGACGGATGATTAATGCTTGCTTCCACGTCAATGACTGGGAATAATGGCTTGTTTGGATGACGCACCGGTGATGGATGCGCCCAACTCGAAATGGAGCACAGCCTTGCCCTCACGATTCTGCCAAGCTGCGAGTGAACGTGTCCTGTTCCTTGATGGAGCGATGGGCACAGCCACGCATGCGCTCGATCTCGATCTGCAAACGGACTTCCTCGGCAAAGAAAACTGCCCGGAAGTGTTGAACCTTACCCGTCCGGAAGTGGTGCAGTCGATCCACGAATCGTTTTTATCGGTGGGTTGTGACGCGGTGGAGACCAACACGTTCGGCGGGGCGGCACATGTGTTGATCGAGTTCGACCTGCACGATCGCTGTCGCGAGATCAATCGCATCGCCGCCGAGATTGCCCGCGCCGCTTGTGATGTTCATGCGACCGAAGACAAGCCGCGCTTTGTGGTGGGTTCGATGGGACCAGGCACGAAGCTGGTCACGCTCGGGCAGATCAGTTGGGATGACATGCTCGCCAGTTACACCGAACAGGCGCACGGTTTGATCGACGGCGGGGTCGACGTGCTTCTTGTTGAAACGTGTCAGGACCTGCTGCAATGTAAATGCGTGGTAAACGCATGCATCGATGCCCAGAAGGAAGCAGGACTTTGGGAACCTGACGCGACGAACACTTCCGAAGGTCGCATTCCAATACTCGTTCAGGTCACCATCGAAACCACGGGCACCATGTTGCTCGGCAGCGAGATCGGGGCGGCACTGGCCACCTTGCGTCAACTGCCCATCGCTGGGATCGGCCTGAACTGCGCGACCGGCCCGGTCGAAATGCGCGAGCATGTGCAATACCTGTGCGAACACACCGATCTGTTGATCAGTGTGCTCCCGAACGCGGGCCTGCCGGTGTTGGTAGAAGGCAAAACCAGCTTCCCGCTTTCGCCCGAGGGATTGGCGCGGGAAACCAAACGTTTCGCCGATGAATTTGGCGTGAACATCATCGGCGGCTGCTGCGGCACAACGTCGGCGCACCTGCAGGCCGTGGTAGATGCCGTGGGCGCCGCGCGCCCGCCAGTGAAACGGCAGCCGACCATCACGCCGCAATGCACCAGCCTGTACAGTCCGGTTGACCTGAAGCAGGAACTCAGCGTGCTGATGGTCGGTGAACGCACCAACGCCAACGGCAGCCGCAAGTTCAAGCAGATGCTGGCGGATGAAGATTGGGATGGCCTGGTCAGTTGGGCACGGCAGGAAGTGCGCGGCGGCGCTCACGTGCTGGATGTATGCGTGGATTATGTCGGACGCGACGGCGTGGCGGACATGACCGAGGTGGTCAGCCGTTATGTGCAGCAACTGCAAGCGCCCCTCATGCTCGACAGCACCGAAGCCCCGGTCCTGGAAGCGGGGCTGAAACTGGCTGGCGGTAAATGCATTGTCAATTCGATCAACTTAGAAGATGGTGAACAACGCCTCGATGATGTTTGCCCCTTGCTTCATCGTTACGGCGCAGCGGTGGTGGCGCTCACCATCGATGAAGACCGCGAAGCCGGCATGGCGAAAACCGCCTCCCGGAAGCTGGAGATTGCTTCGCGCCTGCATGACTTGTGCACGAACAAATACAACATCAAAGAAGAAGACATCCTGTTCGATCCGCTGACGTTCACCATCGCCACGGGTAATGAGGACGACCGCAAACTCGGCGCCGAAACGCTGGAAGGCATTCGCCTGATCGCCGAGTGCTTTCCAAAGTGCGGCATTCTGTTGGGACTTTCCAACATCAGCTTCGGCTTGAAACCGGCCGCACGTCAAGTACTCAACAGCGTGTTCCTGCACGAAGCGCAGGAACGTGGTTTGACCGCAGCCATTCTCCACCCATCGAAAATCATCCCCAAGCATAAGATTGAGACGGATCAGTGGGATGCTGCGCAATGGCTCATCTTCGATCATCGTGGTGAAACACGCCCCGAGGGCAAGCCGGCTGACTTTGATCCGCTGCTGTACTTCATCAGTCTGTTCCCGGATGAAGATGGGGAGGCAAAGCCGCAAGCGGCGAAAGAAAATCTCACCATTGAGGAGATGCTTGCCAATCATATCATCGATGGTGACAAGCAGGACCTGGAAGCACATCTTGACCAGGCGATGCAGAAGTATGATCCACTGGCGATCATCAACGATCACTTGCTCGGTGGGATGAAGGTGGTGGGTGAATTGTTCGGCAGTGGGCAGATGCAGTTGCCGTTCGTGCTGCAAAGTGCGGAGGTGATGAAGCAGGCGGTGGCGCACCTCGAGCCGCACATGGAGAAGCAGAATGCGGCGGATAAAGCGACGTTGGTTCTCGCCACCGTCAAAGGTGATGTGCACGACATCGGCAAGAACCTGGTGGACATCATCCTCACCAACAACGGTTACCGCGTGGTGAACCTGGGGATCAAGCAGCCCTTGAATGCCATTGTGGAAGCGGCGAAGGAGCACGGCGCCGATGCGGTGGGTATGAGTGGCTTGCTGGTGAAGAGCGTCGGCGTGATGAAGGAAAACCTCGATGAAATGACGCGCCTTGGCGTGGACGTGCCCACGTTGGTCGGTGGGGCGGCGCTCACCCGTCACTACGCGGAAACGGAACTGCGCAACAGTTATGCCGGCCCGCTGTATTACGGTAAAGATGCGTTCGAGGCGTTACACATCATGCAGTCGATCGAAGCGGGTAAGTTAGACGATCTTGATCGTGACATCGCCGCGCGCGTGGCCAAGCGCGCGGAAACCGATGCAAAGATTGCCAAACGCGAAGCTGCGCCCGTGGCGGTGGCAGAAGGACCGACCGTGGCGACTGATGTGGATGTGCCGCAGCCCCCGTTCTTTGGTGAACGTGTGGTGAAAAGTGTGCCGCTCGACAAGATCACACCCTACCTGAACAAGGTGGCGCTGTTCCGTGGGCAGTGGGGATTCAAGAAAGGCGCGCTGGCCGATGAGGATTACGCGGCACAAATCGAGGATGAAGTGGAGCCGATCCTCAAGCGTTTGATGAACCAGTGTATGGAAGAAAACATCCTTCATCCCCGCGTGGTGTACGGCTACTATCCCGTCAGCAGTCACGATGATGATCTGATCATCTACGACCCGAACGATGAAGAACGCGAGATCGAACGCTTCACCTTCCCCCGTCAGGACAAACGCAAGCGATTGTGCATCAGTGATTTCTTCAAGACACGTGAGTACGAAACGCGCGATGTGGTCGGCATGTTCTGTGTGACCATGGGCGAGGAAGTATCGCGTCGGGCAAAGCAACTGTTCGAAGCACACAACTACACCGAGTATCTCTACCTGCACGGTCTCGGTGTGGAGTGTGCTGAAGCCCTGGCTGAGTTCTGGCATAAACACATGCGGCAGGAACTGAGCATCGATGGCGATGATGCTTCAACCGTGCGCGAGTTGTTCACCCAGAAATATCGCGGCAGCAGGTACTCATTCGGTTACCCCGCTTGTCCGGAAATGAGCGACCAGGAAAAACTGTTCGCCCTGATCAAGCCCGAGCGCATCGGCTGCAAACTCAGCGAAAACTGGCAGATCGACCCCGAGCAATCCACCAGCGCGATCGTGGTGCATCATCCCGAAGCGAAATACTTCAATGTGTGAACCGACGCCGGTAGGCGGTCGGTGTGCAGCCGACAATGCGACGAAACGTGCGGTTGAAGTATGACAGGTCACCAAATCCGCAATCGTGCGCAATGCTGACTGTCTTTTCGGAAGATGAACGCAGTTGCATCATGGCCGCCTGGACGCGGCGCTCAGCCAGATAGGTGAACGGACGTTTACCGGTGTGTTGCTTGAACACACGGCAAAAGTGCGTGGGGCTTAGGCCCGCAAGTGCCGCCAGGTCATCCAAACGTTGGGCATCACCATAGCGTGCATCCAGATGACGTCGAACACGCTCTACCCGATGCCAGGACGGTCCGCCTTCTGAAAGCAACGGGCGAATACCACTGACCATCGCCGCACGGCAACACGCCACCAATAGAAGTCGAAGACAGTCAATCAGAACCATATCGCGCGCGGCCGATTCTTCCTTTGTTTCGATGGCCATCTGATGCAACAGTGCGATCGGCCAGGTCATGTCGTCGAACACGATGCGCACGCACCGATTGAGTCGATGCTGTAGATGCGGGTGCAGCGGAATGATTTCAGGCAGCACAGCGTCGAACTCAGCAGGCAGGGCGGGAAGACCGTGCCGTTTGATGTCCAGGTACACGTTGTACACATCCATGCCTTCGTGGTCGGTAACGATGACGTGACGCTGTCCGTAATGCGTGATGCCGACGGACCCTCCCGGTTCATCGAACACCGCATCATCCATGACATGCTGGCCCCGACCACTCACGATGAAACTCATGAGCACCACATCCACTGCGTGCAATGTGCGGCGGCGATTGACGTACCGCGGATAATGCTCCACGGCAATCCCGTGTGTGCAGAGCATGGGTAAACGTTTGCGAATGTGGACCAAGCGGGTCGGCATGGCATGATACTCCCTGCTGTACGGCAATATAGGCGCAGTATCTTCTTTTATACCTGTCTAAATTGCTCCATTCTCAGACCACACCCCGAAAGGAGCATCCACATGAAAACGCAGTTGACTGATGACATGATTCGTTGCTACCAGGATGAGGGATTTGTCCATGTGCCCGGATTCTTGGAGCCGGATGAGATCGTGGAGTTGAAGCAGGCCGTGCTCGCGGCCATCGACCACATGGCCAGGGAATTCGGTAACCGTCGTGTGGCGGGTGACGGAACGGACCTGTCCATCGAGGCGGACAGTTACTATGCCAGCGTTTTCACTCAGCGGCTCAATCTGTGGAAGATCAACGATACGGTTAAGCGATACATGCTGAACCCGGCATTGGGTGAACTGCTGTGTCGATTGGCGGGCGTGCAGGCCATGCGGGTATGGCATGACCAGGCGCTCATCAAGGAACCATTCGGCAACCCGACGGCCTGGCATCTGGATAATCCCTATTGGTCGTTTCACTCGCGCCAGTCGTTGTCGATCTGGATCGCGCTGGAAGATGCCACGCTGGCCAACGGTTGCATGCACTTCATCCCCAACACGGTGGAGTTGGCTACGTACGACAACGTCGGTATCGGCGAGAACATGGCTGGTCTGTTTGAGGTGTATCCGGAGAATGTTTAATGAGCACAGCTGTTGAGAAATCGGTGCTTCCAGTAAAGTGATTCCAAATTTATGAGCAGGCAGAAATGACCGCCGGT
>JANQFT010000484.1 GCA_028277685.1 Phycisphaeraceae bacterium | reverse complement strand
GACAGCATCTTCGCTGGTCAGGTCGTACTCGGGGTATTGCGGTACGTCGACACTTTTTGCCCCACGCTCGCGCAACTTCGCGCACAGCACTTGTCCCAGAAAACCGGCGCCGCCGGTCACGGTAATACGTTGATCGGATAGGTTCATAACCCCGTCCTGTGTTATGGGTTTCGCTTGCCGTTCAGCCGCGAGGCAAAGCCAAGCGCGTACGCGCTGCCCTTCGGGTCGCGGTTAAACAATTACTGATCGTGTCCGACCACGGCGGGAAGCTCGTGACCGGCATCGCGCAAGGTTTTCTCGCGGGATGCCAGTTCCATGTCGTGATCGACCATCATCTTGGCCAGGCCTTCGAGGTCGACCTTCGGTTCCCAACCGAGTTGGTTTTTGGCTTTGGTCGCATCGCCCAGCAGCAGGTCGACTTCGGTTGGGCGGAAGTAGCGCGGGTCGACTTCGTAGAAATCGTTATAGTCCAGGCCGACGTGGCTGAACGCGATTTCCATGAACTCGCGCACGCTGAACATCTTCCCGGTGGCCACCACGTAATCGTCACCCGCTTCCTGCTGCAGCATCAGCCACATCGCTTCGACGTAGTCGCCGGCAAAGCCCCAGTCGCGCTTCGCATCGATGTTACCCATGTAGAGTTTGTCCTGCAGGCCGTGCTTGATGCGGCCGACCGCGCGGGTCACCTTGCGCGTGACGAACGTTTCGCCGCGGCGGGGAGATTCATGGTTGAACAGGATGCCGTTGCTCGCATGCAGGTCATACGCTTCACGGTAGTTCACGGTGATCCAATACGAATACACCTTTGCACAACCGTAGGGTGAGCGGGGGTAGAAGGGTGTGTTTTCTGTCTGCGGTGTCTCACGCACATCGCCGAACATCTCACTGCTCGAGGCCTGGTAGAACTTCACCTGGCGGCGGGAGTAATCCTGGAACGCGCGCAGCGCTTCCAGAAGATTCAGCGTACCGATCGCATCGGTCTCACAGGTATAGACCGGCATGTCGAAACTGACGCGCACATGCGACTGCGCACCAAGGTTGTACACTTCATCCGGTTGCACTTCGTCCAGCACGCGGCGAAGTACGTTCGAGTCGGTCAGGTCGCCGTAGTGCAGTTTCAGCTTCGCACCGCTCACGTGCGGATCCACATAAATATGATCGAGCCGGTCGGTGTTGAAACTGCTCGAACGTCTGATAAGACCATGGACTTCATAGCCCTTGCCGAGCAGGAACTCGGTGAGATAGCTGCCGTCCTGGCCGGTGATTCCGGTAATAAGTGCTTTCTTGGTGTTTGCCATGCGATTTCCTCTAAGCAGGTGCGTTGCTGGTGAGATGGGTATTGTATCGGACACTTTCCTCCGGTGGATAAGCCCCTGTGGCGGGAATACGCACCGCCATCCGACACAAAGTTCTACGATCCATGCTGTACGCCCAGCGGTCAATCCGTGTTCGGCCCAATGGGGCATGTTTGCTCAGTTTCGATGTGGAAACATACTTCCAGATCGAAGCCGCCAAAGATGTTATTCCGCGCGCCGACTGGAATCACCTGCCGGGTCGTTTGGAATCGGTGACCGGCTGGCTGCTCGAACAATTGAACGATCACAACGCCACCGCGACGTTTTTCGTGCTCGGCACCGTCGCGCAGCGCTGGCCCAAGGTTGTTCAGCGGATGGCGGAAGCGGGCCACGAAATCGCCTGCCACGGTCACGGTCACGATCGACTGCACACCCTCAACCCCCAAACATTTACCGAAGACCTGCAACAGGCACGCCGCGCAATTTACGATGCCTGCGGGCAACACGTGGTGGGATATCGTGCTCCCACATTCAGCCTCGATCGCACCACCGCATGGGCGGCCGACGTACTGACGGACCTCGGCTTCCAATACGATTCATCCATCCAACCCATCCGACGCGGCGCCTATGGCGTGGCAGATGCGCCGACGCACCTCTACCGGTTACTCACTTCATCCGGTGCATCACTGCTCGAACTGCCGCCACTCACCTGGCAGATCGGCAACTACCGCATGCCCGTGGCCGGCGGGGGTTACTTCCGTTTGTTCCCGCTGTGGATGATGGAGCGCGGGTTGCAGCAAGTCGCATCACGCAAGCATGACGACCCTCCGGGGGCGGCGATGTTGTATTTCCACCCATGGGAGTTCGACCCCGACCAACCACGCATGCCATTGAAAGGCATGAAGCGCTTCCGCACCTATGTGGGCATGAACGGCGCGCGGCGCAAACTCGAACGACTACTCAAGCGCTGGCCCATGCAATCGACGCGCGACTATCTCAGCAGTGTCGATGCAGCGAACTGGCCGACGTGGTCACTGGGTGAGAAGAAGGTTGATGAAGCGAAACGGCCCGCCGCGTGAAGTGAACCACTAAGGTCACCAAGGAATAACCGAAAAGAGTGGACGGGATGTACAGGATCGACAAGATTGCTTTGCGCAGAGGTATCCCGTTCATCCTGTTCATCCTGTCTTCTCTCCTGCCTTGGTGTACTTGGTGCCTTGGTGGTTAATTCGCATCCAAGAACCCCCGTGCGACTTGCCAGACCGGCCCCGCCCCCATCACCACCAGCAGATCACCCATGCGGCATTCGGTTTTCAGATGCGCCACGATGTCATCAAAGCCATCGATGTGTCGGGCATCAACGTTGCGGTCATTCAGTTTGGCGACCAGGTCGGCCGCACTCACCGCACGCTGATCCGCTTCACTGTCGCGCACGAAGTAGATGTGGGGCACGATCACGATATCCGCTTCATCGAAGCTGGCTGCGAACTGATCCAACAGGAACCGGGTGCGCGAGTGTTGGTGGGGTTGGAAGACGCAGATCAATCTAGGCAAAGTCGGAAGTGGGAAGTGGGAAGTCGGAAGTGAAGAACCTTCCGCCTCCGCATTCTCTACTTCCGACTTCCCACTTCCCACTTCCCACTTCCCAGATAAATATTGCCGCCGCAGCGCACGTAACGTCGTGGTAATTTCCGTAGGGTGGTGGCCATAGTCGTCGATCACGGTCACACCATTGCGCGTGCCGACAATTTGCATGCGTCGGTCCAGCCCGCGGAAGGTGGATAGCGCGTGGCCGATGTCTTCCCACGCAGCGCCGAGTCGATGCGCGGTCACCGCGGCGGCGGCGGCGTTCGACGCCATATGTTCACCGCTCATCACGCAATCGAAACTGCACACCGGATCGCCCCGCCAGGTGAGGCTGACCCGCTGTGGTTTCCCGGGGTGGGTTGTTGTGGTGATG
>JANQFT010000421.1 GCA_028277685.1 Phycisphaeraceae bacterium | reverse complement strand
CCCACATGTGATACATCTTGCTGTTAGCCCGATATCGTCCGGTGCCTTCGGTCATCACCTGCCGCAACGTGTGCCGCACGAGGCGAGAAGTTTGTGGATCGATCGCGCGTTGGTAGATCGGCTTTTCGGTATCCGCGGCAAGAATGGAAGGCGTGACCATCAACCCATCGTTGGCAAACGCACTGAACGCCCGCGTCATCTGCATCGGGGTAACCGCCACTTCCTGCCCCATGGGAACACTGGTCTCGGAATAGTGATTCCATCTCTTCCGGGGGTTCACGATGCCCGCCGATTCACCCGGCAACCCCACGCCACTTGGCTGACCCATGCCGAACGAGCGAATACCTTCGTACATGCGATCGATGCCGAGCCGCTGCCCCACAATCGCCATGCCGATGTTGGACGACTGGGCCAACACCTGCCGCCAGGTGATCTCACCATGTGCGTGGGTGTCACGCAGCCGCCTGCCACGCGGGCTGACGTAAAACCCGCTGTCTGTGCAGTCGATCATCTCATCCGGCGTAACCACGTTCGCCGCCGTGGCCGCCGCAAACACCAACGGCTTGAAGATCGAACCCGGCTCGTAAGGATCCGTGATGCATCGATTGCGACGCAACTCCACATCCACCTGTGCCCCATCATTTGGGTCGAACGATGGCCAGTTCACCATCGATAACACCTGACCCGTGCGAGCATGCATGACGATCATCTCTGCCCGCCTGGCCTTGAAGTGTTCGGCCGCGGCCGCCAACTCGTGCTCCGCCACTGCCTGAATCACGCTGTCGATGCTCAACGCCACATCGCGCCCGGCAACCGGTTGCTCGCGTTGGTGATGGTCGATCCACACCGCACGCCGCGCCGCATCACGCATGTACCGCGTCGATCCACTTGTGCCGATGAGTTGATCGTTCAGCACATACTCCACACCATCCAATCCCTGGTGGTCGCGGCTGACGAACCCGATCAACTGCCCCGCCAGCGCACCCGCGGGATACTCACGCACCAATCGCTTATCGAGCACCGCTCCAGTCAACTTCGCCTTTCGCACCGCTTCTGCCTGGGCTTCGGTGATCAGATGATGCAGCACCAGGTAACGACAATCTTGATCCGTCTGGCCAATCGCACGGTCGATGCGCACCGGGTCATCACCGATCGCGTGGGCCAACTTGGCGGCGAACACATCCGGCCGGGCAATGGCTGCGGGGTCCACATACAAGCGGTAACCCACCTTCGATGCGGCGAGCAACCTGCCGTTGCGATCCATCAATGAACCACGCCGCGCCAATACCCGCGTGCTTGAGGCCCGCTTGTCTGCCACTTGTTTCACATCACCCAGCGGCCGCCACTGCAACTGTGCCGCGCGCCCCAGCAACACCACCATCGCCAGCGTCATGCCCCACACGCAGAACCGCGCCACCGACAGACAGCGCCGGTGCTGCTGTTCATCGGGTGGATGCACGATGCTTTCGGTGGGAAGTCGTTTCATGGTGATGCGGTGCGATGGTCGCGCGTGCCTGAATCTGCCAACTGCGCCCGGCCACGCCGCCCGTTGAGGTCGGTCGCCGGGCGCAGTTGGGAGATTCAGGCACGCGCGACCCTCGCACCGCATCACCATGAAACGACTTCCCACCGAAAGC
>JANQFT010000205.1 GCA_028277685.1 Phycisphaeraceae bacterium | reverse complement strand
TTTTGCCGGGTGAGTCCGGCAGTGGCCAGCGATATCGCCAAGCGGGCCGACATGACCCCCCGCACCCGCGTGACCGGCATCACCCACGCCCAAGCGGAGAAAATGTACAAAGCAATTCAGGAAACGAAACTGCAATCGCCGCCGACGAATTGCCTTTCCCCCATCGGGACGCGGCAGATTCTGGCCGGGCTGTTGAAAGGGGTGAAAGCCGAGTTCTATACGGCCGCCACGCGTAAGCCGACCGTCTACCGCGGCAACCCGTTTCAAATTGAGGTGGGGTTGGCGTTCGGCGGCGACTTGCCGGGTGACCAGCTTGGCCGGGTGATTCGCTTCGCCAACCGCGTGCCATTGCTCTATCAGCAGTCGGCGTGTTGTGCGTACAAGGGCGTGCTCGAAACCGGTTGGAAGAACTACGGCCTCAGCCAATCGCGCGGCGCCCTACCACAAGGCCCGCTCGTCATCATGATTCACATGGCCAGCGTCTGGGTGCCGTTCACCAGCGAATCAAAAGAAGCGATCGCCGATTACGATGAGATTCGCAAAGAAATCAAACTCGCGATCAGCGAATGTGGCCGCAAGCTGAACACATATGTGCGACGGCGTGCCCGCATCAAGCGCGAAGGTGAGCGCCGTGACGTGTTCGAGCGGTACATCGGCGAAGTGGTCACCGCGATGAACAGCATCGACAAGTCACTGAAGAAAACCGAGCTCAAAGAGAAGTTCGAGCAGGTGGCGAAACTCATCACACTCGAAGCCGACACGCAATTCGACGAAGACGGCAACCCCATCAAGAACGGCAAAGCCAAATCGAACGGCAACGGTTCGCTGGAGCGGGATGATTCGACCGTCATCCTCGAAGACGGCGCCCCCAACAAGTTGCCCGACGCCCCCACTGGCAAAGGCAAAAAGAAGAAGACCAAAACCACGAAGAAGAAGTCGCGCAAGACTAGCGATGACGCTCAATACGAGCTGTACGAGTAACCCGCATGGCGAAGAAGACCACCAAAAAGAAAGTCACCCCCGGAAGTAGAACCACCACGACGAAACGCACAACGAGAAAACGTGGCGGCGATACCGCACAAAAGTTGCTCGACCTCGCCCACAGCGTGTCCGACCAGGTGACGGCGAAGAAAGACCCCGGCGTCGATATTCCCACGCGTGCTTTGTCGAATGTTGCGTTCGATGAAAAAGCCGGTGTCATCCGCATGGGCGACAACACCCAGCGGCGCAACTTTTTTAACCTCGGCCAGGCAAAGAAGTTCATGCAGACCATGCTGATCGCCTCCGGGTCAGCCGAGTTGATCAAGCAGAAGAAAACCACCAGTATTCGTGACCTTTTCTATCACTGCAAACACACCATCGCCGGCACGCGTGAAAACACGTTTGATGAACAGTCGGAATCCGACCCGATCATTGAAGACCTCGAAGTGGCGCTGGCGAGTTTGCGCGAAGAACTGGGCTTATTCGCTGAACCAAAGGGTGCGATGGTCGGCCCGATGACGATCGTGGACAACGGCGACACCATCGACCTTTCCAAAATGGGCTCCGGCGGCTGGGCGGTGCCGAGCATCGTGGAAGATCACATCATCCAGTTCAAGAAAAGCAACGCGAAGTTCATCCTGCTCATCGAAAAAGGCGCGGTGTGGCGACGATTCAGCGAAGACCGTTTCTGGGAAAAACACAAGTGCATGATTCTCCACGGCGGCGGCCAGCCTCCGCGCGGCGTTCGCAGGCTGATGTGGCGGATGCACAATGAGATGAAGCTGCCGGTCTACGTGCTGGTGGATAACGACCCGTGGGGCTACTACATCTACAGCGTGGTGAAGCAGGGTTCCATAAACCTTGCCTTCGAAAGTCAAAGAATGGCCATTCCGGGGGCACGGTTCATCGGCATGAGCAGTTTCGACATGGAACGGTTCGACATCCCCCGGGCCGTCACCATCAGTCTGAACGACCAGGACACGCGCCGCGCGAAAGAGATTCTGAACTATCCATGGTTCGGTAAGAAAAAGGGCCGCATCTACCCGTGGCGGAATGAAATCAACCACATGCTGAAACTGGGCGTGAAGCTGGAACTCGAAGCCCTATCCAGTAAAGACTTCAGCTTCATCACCGAGCAGTACCTGCCGCAGAAGATGCGGGATAAGCAGTGGCTGGATTAACGCCAGCGCAGGCACCGACGCACGCACGCTGATGCACGGCACTCATGGCTGCCAGGTCCTCGGTGGAAGTGGGATGTTTGCACCAGCGTGCGGATGTGGGCCGTTGGGCTTGCGCCGGTAATCACCGGCAGTTGCATCACGGAAAAGTAACGTGGCCGATGCCGATGCCGACTTGCCAGCCTTGTTGGACGAGCGGATAACCACATTGCCTTTGAAAGTTCCAGGCAACGGGTCGCGGACGAAATCGAGAATGTTGTTCCGAACCACCAACCCCTTGGGTTTGCTCGCCCCGCCCTGCACGAAGATCGAGGTCGCCCACGAGGCTGTATTAAGGTTCACCAGTGTGTTGT
>JANQFT010000359.1 GCA_028277685.1 Phycisphaeraceae bacterium | reverse complement strand
CGCTCACTGCTTGGTATCTCCTGGGGCCGCGCTACTGCTGCCGCGACCCGAGTTTCCGTACACCGATCCCACGCCGATGGCGGTCAACAATTCATCTTCCTTCGCATGCATCCGCGCATGATCATCAGCATCGTGATCGTTGTAACCGACCAGATGCAACAACCCATGCACCGCATACAGTAGAACTTCATCGCGAAGGTCGTGCTTCAATTCCACCGCACGTCGCCGCGCTTCATCAACACAGATGTAAACTTCACCCTCAACCCCCGCCCCCGGAAGGTTGGAGGCGTCGTGCAGGTCAAACGTCAGCACGTCCGTGGTCGTCGGATCATCCATGAACTGATCGTGCAATCGCGTCATGCGGTCATCGTTCACCAGCACCATACTGAATTCAACTTGCTTCAGTCCCAGCGCAGCGACAGCTTGCTCAAGCTTGTCGGTCAGCCAGGTACTGTCGGGCAGGTCATCGTCTTCGGTGTCGATCGAGCAGGTGACGCAACATTGCTCACCATCTTCGCCGGCATCGGGTGAGCCGGCGGATTGATCGTCTGACGATGCAGAGGTTTCGCAGGTGTCCAGGTTCTGGTTCATTGCAGGCAGGCCCCCTCGGGCCTGAGTTCAGCCCTGCAATTATAGCAAATCATGGGGGTGAAATGCCAGCCCCATCCCCGGAAGGTGGCCCCGGGTACCCTCACGGAATCTTCACAACTCTCTTATCGGTCATAAGCCCCCGCTCTGAGCAGAGTGAAGACACGGATTCCCCAAAAGTCCGTTCCCACATTGGCCCCGCCTCATCTCCACCCCAATACTGCCATACACCCATCACCTCGGAGAACCCCATGAGCCACTACATCGACGGTTTCGTCTTCGCCATCGCCACAGACCGCATCGACGAATACAAACAGATTGCCCAGACCGCAGCCGCCATCTGGAAAGAACACGGTGCGATCGACTACTGGGAATCCGTCGGCGATGACCTGGACATCGAAGGCATGGTCAGCTTCAAAACCATTGCCGGAGCCAAGGAAGACGAAACCGTGATCTTTTCCTGGGTGGTCTACCCTTCCCGTGCAGCCCGCGACAAAGCCAACGCCGCCATCATGGCCGACGAACGCACCAAGAATATGATGGACAACGACAACCCACCCTTCGACTGCAAACGCATGGCCATGGGCGGCTTCCGCGAACTGGTGCATGGCTAAACATTTGAGATGGCAGCCCCGGGTGGCAACCCAGAAGCTAGGCTTACGGTTCCTGTTCTGCGTAGCCTCAGCGGAACAGGATGAGGCTTCAGGCTTGGAATCATAGCTGCGCGGCGATGGATGCGGCGATCCTATCAAGCGAGTACGCGCCGAGGTGGGTGTATCCTGACCGTACGAGTCCAACGTCGTAGTCGGCCACCGATGTTGCCCCATTGATGAGTGATCGATCTAGCTGCAATTGAGAAAGTTGGCGCATCGAGTGCAAATCGAACAGACACAGCCTACCGCCACGATAGACGACGAGAAGTCGATCCGCGTAGTCAGAGATCACCAGTGTTTCGATCGGTTCGCGCACGCTTCGGACAGTGACACGAAGTGCGCCATCTAATGATGTCAGTGATGGACATTTGCTGCGCCCCCACTGGTGTTGCGCGACCCTCTTCCTCACGTCGGCGCTGCCAGTGTTCAAGGACATCACTGAGCCGCGTGTCCCCCGTCTTCCACGGAGTCCACGGAGGCTGAGCAGGCGATTTGGTGGCGGGACGGTAGTGTTACCCACATAAACGGATCCCAGAATGGTGCCATCTTACCGTGTCGGTCTCACCCACCGGAATATGACATTGGTAGATCACGCCAAGAGAGGCGCTCCTCAAAAAATGCCCCAAATCAATGGCTCAAAGCCGCCAACGTGGGATAGGAAAAGCGAACTACCGAGACCGCTCTAACAACCTTTGGCAAGGTCACTTACGCCGCAAGATATTAGTTTGAAATGGCTTACGAAAATCACGACTCACTAATCCCACCACTTCCGGGCTAGTTCAGGGCATGGCTGCGCGCGTACTGTCGGGGGGTATGCCCGGTGGCCTTGCGAAAGACCTGGTGGAACTGGCTGAGTGAACCGAACCCGGCTTCGAGGGCGACATCCACCACTTTCGCATCTGATGTCACAAGCAGCCGGCGGGCGTGGGCAACGCGCTGGTCGTTGACGTACTGCATCAGACTCACGCCGCACGAACGTTTGAATAGCTCCATCGCGTAGCTGGGATTGGTGTCAGCGGCATCGGCGATATCGGTGATGGTGATCGGCTCGGCGTAGTGCTGACCGACATACTGGAGCATGCGGGCGACGCGCTCGCTTTCGCCCCGGCGGGGCTGGGGTGCAACGGCGGCAGCGTGGCTGCTCACTGCCAGGCGGCGCAGGCGGGCCTGCATCTCCAGCAAGGT
>JANQFT010000338.1 GCA_028277685.1 Phycisphaeraceae bacterium | reverse complement strand
TCGTGCCCACCAGAACCAACGCCGGTACCACGACGCCGCCCCACCGCATCGATTTCATCGAGGAAGATGATGCAGGGGCTGGAGTCTTTGGCTTGTTTGAACAGATCGCGCACGCGGCTTGCCCCCACGCCGACAAACATCTCGACAAAATCGCTACCGCTGATGCTGAAGAACGGAACTTCCGCTTCACCGGCGACGGCCTTGGCGAGCAACGTCTTGCCGCAACCGGGTTCACCGATCAGAAGCACACCGCGCGGAATGCGACCGCCCAGGCGCTGGAACTTCTTGGGGTTCTTCAGGAACTGGATGATCTCGGCCACTTCATCCTTGGCTTCTTCGATGCCGGCCACGTCGGTGAGAGTGACCTTGGTCATCTCTTTGGAAACCATCTTGTGACGTGAGCGACCGAACGAGCCGAGCATGCCCATGCCGCCGCCACTGCCGCGCATCGCACGGAAGACGAAGAACCAGATCAGGCCGATCATCAGCAACCACGGCAACATCTGCAAAAGGATGATGGGCAGTTGGCTGCTGCGTTCGGTGGTCATGCCGGGATAGATTTCGCGGACCTGCTCGACGAAAGAATCCGCACCGACCGGGGGCAGGCGGAATTCCACTTTGCCGCCCTGGGGCCGATTGGGAACATCTTCGTTGATGGTGGCGATGAAGGTGTCGTCCTTCAGCACCACGGCGGAAACCTGCTGGGAGTTAATATAGTTCAGCAGTTCGCCAAAGCTCACTTTGTCGTTCTTCTGTTGTTCCTGGACGAACACAAACAGCATGACGATCAGGCCGATCAGCAGCAGCCAGCCGAATACGCCACGGTTCATTTTCATCGGAGGCGGAGGCGTGGGGTTGTTGGGCCGCTTCTCATCGCGGTTGTTCTGGTCGAATTGTCCGTCGTTTTTCTCAGGCATGGCAATGAATAATACGCAGGTTATCGGTATCGCGATCGCGCGCGATACATATCTTTTTGCAGGGGGCTGACCACCGGCCATCGCCTGGCTGTACGGCTGATATCGGCTTACCAGTCGCTTCGCATGACTGAAACCATCTCACGAGCAAGTTCAGCCGCGGCCCGATGCTGGGCGATTTCAAATGGTTCACCCACAGGCCTGCTGGGCACATATTCGCCCGTCCCGCTGACGCTGCTGCGCTTGCGCAACACTTTACCGTTACGTTGGTCTTTCCATTCAAATCCCGCCGCCACCGTTACCTGTAGTTCCTGGGGCACTCCACCATCGTGGGTACGACTCAGCGCGTTCTGCCCCACGGAAATGATGGTGCCGGTGAGCAATGTATCGGCCGCTGCGCGATCGACCACCTTGTAAGGCGTGCGCAGTTCAATTTCCTTGATCAACGCTTCGGAGACATCGAATTCCACTCCACGATAGAAAGTGCGATTGGCCAGAATGTCGACCGCCACAGTGCGCACGTTCGGATCGAAAAGGGGTTTGTTGCTGTACCCGGTACCTGCGCCGCAACTAACCAACAGCCCGGTTGACACGAGCACGCCCAGCAAGCAAACCATACGCATGGTCGTCAACTGATTCATTCCTCAGTTTCCATTGACTTGGAGGCGGGAGTTTTCAGCACGCTCAGTCGACGCTGAGCTTTACCTGCCGCGGCAGAGTCTGGATAGTCATCCACCACGCGCTGATACATGAATGCGGCACTCACTTTGCGGCCGCGCTTGTCATACCAGCGTGCGGCTTCCAGCGCCTTGTTGGCCAACGACTCATCGATGCGCACCAGCTTCGCATCCGCACCGTATTTTTCGGCCACGCCGGGATGATCCTGCTTGAAGTCTTCCAGGCGACGACGTGCTTCGAGCAGGCCGGTGGCATCGAAACGTGGCCCTTTGAAGGTAGCGAGGTTGGCTTCAACCCGTCGCACGGTCGCGTGTTCGCGCCAGGCGCTTTGCGGGTAATTTGCGATGAACAGACCGTATGCCTCAGCGGCAAGCCCCATTTCGCTGCGGTTGTAGTAGAAGTCGGCCAGGTTCTTACCCGCTTCTTCAGCCAGCTTCGCTGCGGGGGCGCGTTCCTGAATGCGGATGAAGATTTCTTCGGCTTCACCGGCTGCGGGCATGATGCGCATGCCCCACAGTCGTCGCTTGGTGCCGCTGGCGAATGTCTGGGCAATGCGCAGTTCACGTTCGAGTGCGGTGTGAAACTCATCGCTGCCGGGATAACGACGCAGCAGATATTCGTAGTCGTACAGCGCGCGGTAGTAATGTTCGCGCGAGGCTTTGGCATCGCCACTGAGCAGATACGCCTCGGGTCTGCGCGGATGACGCGGGTGAGCTTTCAGCCAGGCCTCCGCCTTCTTCTCAGCTTGTTTTCCCTCTCCGGCAGCGATCAGACGACGCACTTCCTGGAGATCGGCGTCGGGGGTATCAGGCGCAGGCTCGTCAACCTTGACGATCTGATCGTCCTTCAATTCGTAAGTCTGCTGCGCGTAAGCAGGACACACCATGGTGAGTGTGACCACACACGGCAGTAACCAGCGACACACATGTGCAATCGTCATTTGCTGCTTCCCTGCGATGACGGAGATAAGGCCCTGATCAATCCCCTGATGATACGTTTGCACAGGTGAAACAGCAATCAATGAGGTGGCGGAGCGGATTCAGCCATCTTGAACGCACGATGAATCTGCCGGGCCAACTCGCGGGGCTGCTCTGGAAGGGCTGAGAAACTGCGATCAGCCACAATAAGACCGGGCAACTGACCAATGCCGATGCGCTGCGCCAGGGCCAGGTCGCGCTGGATGATCTGCTCCACCCGTGGATCGGCCAGCGCATGATTCAGGGCATTTTCGCCCACCAGTCGCCCGGCCTCCTGCTGTGCGATCTCAGGGGAAAGTTCCTCCGCATGTTCAAACAACCAATTGTGGAAAGGCTCAAACTTCGTGCTGTCAGCCAACCACACCGCAAGGGCGAGCCTCGTCAAACTGCAAGCATGCTCGTAAGCGGGTATGTCTTCGAGGATTTCATCATTGCACGAACTGTGCTGCGGCGCAAACACCAGCACCACCGCAATATCCGGCGGAAGCATGTCGCGGGCATCACGCAGCAGTTCGTGCAGGATGGCACAGCGCGGGCAGGTGTAATCGATAACTTCAATCACATAACGGCGTGCGGCAGACAACCCCAACGTGGGACGCGCACGACGATCGAGTGTAATGTGGCCGTCTGCAAAAACAATCTGATCCTCGGGCGGGGCCGGCTCGGCCCAACGTTCATCTGTCGCCTGCCATTCGATGGTTTTCGTGAACTTCACGGGCACCATCAACTGCAGCGCGATCAGCAACCCCACCCCCACCAACCCCACCAGCGCAGGAAAACCAGCGCGGCGCATGC
>JANQFT010000300.1 GCA_028277685.1 Phycisphaeraceae bacterium | reverse complement strand
GGCTGCGGCGGCAGCGACGCGGTCGGCATCAGGCTCATCGCGGGCGGAGCGATAGACCATGGCCAATTGCATCAGCGCGCCTTCGCGCATGCCGGGGATGCGCGGATCCATCGCCAGCATGGCTCGCTGATAACCCACGGGCGATGGCACCTGGGCGCTGCTCATCAGAATCACGGCCAGCGGAGGATAGGCATCGCTGGTTACCTCACCCTCGTAGCGACGTACCGGATGCGGCCCGGGATCGCGCAGCGCATCACCCAACGCAAACAGGGCGAAACTTCGCAACTGCAGATCAATATCCCCGCGATGAAGCAGACGGTAAGCGACAGACTCTTCTGCAGGATGATGACGCGCTTCCGCCCACAAGTAGGCATGATCAACGGGCGTCGGTAAGGTCTGGGGATCAAGGACATCCGGCTTGGTTGTACCGTCACCGCGAGACAGGCCCAAGAGCAACCACGCGAGTTTGGCCACTGCCGGCTCTTGATCAGAAGCCACCTTGATGTAGTCTGTCCCTCGCGCCTTACCCGTCGCCGCCAGCGCTTTCAAGGCGTTGAAACGCACCACGGATTCCTGATCCGCCAATAACCGATCAATCATCTTGCGGAAGGCCGGCATATCAACTAGCGGATCGTGCGACCATGCCATGTGCCCCAAATCAACTGCCACCAGCGCTCGGGCGTTTGCATTCTCTGCGTATTGCTCGAGACGACGTTGCTGGTAAGACAGCCAGGCAGGGCCGAACCGCGCATCCCACACCCCCAGGCGCTGCAGCACAATGATCATGTGATCGGCCACCACCGGGTCGGATGATTCGAGGATCGCTATGCAGTGCTGTTGGACGCGTGGGTCGTCGATGTTTCTGACGATGTACGTCAATCCCTCTTTGCGCGTTTCCTCATCGAGTGATGCGGCCTTGCGGACGTGCACCCAGCGGTAGAGGTCCGGCGTGAACTGTACCGCTGCCCATAGCGACAGGAACATCGTGATGAACAGGCTCACCACCACGGGCCAGATGCGGAATCGACGCTTACGCATGGGAAAAGGTTACCAGATGTTCACCCGAGCACCACGCCGGCGTAACCGACGCTGTTGTTGGGGTCGTCGTGGCCGATTGAAGCTAGTTCATACGAACTGTCGGTATGTTCGAGCACCACGCCCCGGGTGGCACCCATGACGCGGGCGGCGGCAACCGTGGCGGCAATGGCCCCACCTCCACATGAACTGCGGTGCGTTTCCGTTTCGCTGACGATCTGCTCGGCTTGCATCTGCTCGATCAACTCAAGCAAGCGGCGGTCATTCACTGCATGTGCCCAGGTGCGGCCATGTTCGCCAAGTCCTTCGGGGGTAAAGGCGTAGTTCGGGCCGTAGTGGGTCAGGTCGATCGAGCAGATCATGGCGACTGGTTCGTGCCACTGCGACAGCAACTCACCGAGGGCCTGCCCCCACGACACCGCTTCGGCATGCGGCGGAATCATGCAGGGCACGATGCGAAAGTCATCAAACACGTGCTGCATGAGTGGCAGGTTCACTTCAATGCTGTGCTCATGCTGGTGCGCTTCATCGTGAACGGCCATACCATCTAGTTTGCGTAATGCTTCGCGCAGTGAGGTGTCGACCAGCACATCACCGAGGGGCGTGCGCCACAAATCTGCGGCATCCAACGCGGGCTGAGGCAAGGGCATGGTATGAACCGAACCAGTGATGACAAACGTGCGTGCCTTGGTGCGCGATTCGATCGCACGAAATGTCCCGCCGGCAATACGTCCACTGCATACCCAACCCGCATGCGGAACGATAGCAGCGTGTACCTGTTGCGGCGCGCGATCGACGTAACGTAACGGTTCTGCACAAAACCGATCGGCATCACTCGAACATCGTGATGGGTCGGCTTCATAAAAGCGACCAGCCATCACCGGATGACGAATAATCTGTTGCCCAGGATCATGCATGATGCGTTCATGGTAACATGCTGGGCATGTGTGGTCTTCTCGGCATGGTTGGTGAACGATGGGCGGGGGATTTCCAGGCAGGACTCGATGCGCTTGCGTGCCGTGGGCCCGACGCCGAAGGCGTATGGCATGAAGGGGATGTTCATCTTGGTCATCGTCGACTGAGCGTGATCGACCTTGCTGGTTCGCACCAGCCCATGCATTCGCCGTGCGGG
>JANQFT010000297.1 GCA_028277685.1 Phycisphaeraceae bacterium | reverse complement strand
ATACGCGGCAAGCAAGACCGCGGGTGACCTGTTGACCCAAGCCGCCCACCGCACGCATAGGCTGAACACGGTGATCGCGCGATGCGGGAACAACTTCGGGCCTTACCAGTACCCGGAGAAAATCATCCCCCTGTTCATCACGCGCTTGCTGAACGATCAACCCGTCCCCCTCTACGGCGACGGCCTGAACGTCCGCGACTGGATCCACGTGGATGACCACTGCGATGCGCTGTTACTGTTATGCGAGCAAGGTCATGCTGGCGAGATCTACAACATCGGAGCAGACAACGAACAGTCTAACCTCGCGCTGACCAGATTGCTGATCGAATTATGCGGCAAAGATGAAACGTTGATCGAACACGTCAAAGATCGCCCGGGCCACGACCGACGTTACGCGCTGGACACCACCAAACTGCGCGATGAATTGGGTTGGCAGCCGACGCGTTCAAACTGGCCCGATGCGTTGGCGCAAACGGTGCAGTGGTACAAAGAAAACAAAACGTGGTGCGACCAGGTGCTTACCCGCGCGGACACTGGGCGATAAGCCGCGCTGCCCCACGTGAGAGCAGGTCGTCGGCGATGCTTCGGCAGGTGCGACTGGCATTGCGCACGGTGCAGGTTTCGTCAGCTTCCAGGCACTCGGTGCCTTCGTGATGCAGCACCCGCGCGCGAATGCGCAGGTTCTTTACATCCACCGACTCCGCCAGTACCGCCACTGCTGCATGACAGTCCGCGTTGAGTGCGCCGACGATCGACCGTTCGACTTCCGCGCACGTGGCGGTCAGCGAATCATTCAACGGCAGGCAGCGACGCAAGGTCACGTGGTCATCACTGCGGCATTGGATCGCTAAAATACCTTGGCCTGCGCAGGGCAGCATATCGCCCAGATCGATCAGATTCGCGGCTTGATCGGAAAACCCAGCGCGTTGTAAGCCCACGGCTGCGAGTACAGCTGCCTGGCACACTTCACCGGCCGCCACCTTCTGCAGGCGGGTGTCGATGTTACCGCGCAGGGGGGCGATGGTCAGGTCGGTGCGCAGCTTGCGAATCTGCGCCGCTCGACGCGGGCTGGACGTACCGATGGCGGCGCTGGCCGGAAGATCAGCCAACGATTTGGCAGTAGCGCTGACCAGGCAATCGCGCACCTCGCCGCGCACGGGAGTGGCAGCCAGCACCAACCCGCGGGTGGCGTGTACCGGCAAATCTTTCAGACTGTGCACCGCCACGTCGGCCGACTGATCAATCAGTTTCGCTTCGACCGCGCGTGTGAACAAACCCTTGCCACCCACACCCGCCAGTGGGCGATCGGTAATGCGATCACCTTCGCTTTCGACGGGGAGCATGCGCACATCAACGTTGGGGTGAAGCCCTTGAAGGGCATTCACTACCGCCTGTGCCTGGGACAATGCCAAGTGACTGCTTCGTGTGGCAACGACAATTGGACGACGACTAGGACGCAAGGACGACCTCCCTCGGTGACACGGTAGTATACAGGTCATTCAGCGAGACGAAAGTGCGTCTTGTTTACAGTGCGAGCAAGTTGCGTCAGATTTGTCAAATGAAAATGGTGAGCAACACTGCTTCAGCCACCACCAATGCCGCGGCGATCAGTGCCACCCGCCAGATGTGGCGCGTACTCGGTCGTTGTGCGGGGGGAATAAAAGCCAGTTCCTTCACCGCTTGTTGCGGGCTGCCACCACGTCTTGCCTGATCCTGGACGATGGCAATCACCAGGTTCGACTGAAACGGATTCAGCCCCATCATGCGGCCGGTTTGCAGGAGTTGCTCGCGATCGTTCGGTGCGAGCACCGGGCCTTGCATCAGCTCCGCGGCGCGCACAGCCAGAACCCAACGTGGATCCGTCGCACGCAATGAAGATTCCTGCGGGGCAGGCTTCTCACGAACGGCGCGGAGGGCGCGGGGCCGATCGGACGACGGGATATGCAGACGTAACCGGGGCGTACCGGCTGCCGGGGTCAGGTGACTCATCAGGCCCTCCTGGGCACGGGCTCATTCTCCAACCCAACCATACCACCTGCAGCCAGCGCGGAAAGGTCGATAACTATCGCGGGCGTCCCAATTCAGCACAACTTCCGTCGAAATGTGCTGCTCATTCCCTTCCGAGGGCAAAGTGGGAAAACTGTAAGGATTGTTCGGTTTGGCCCTTGTTTCTGAAAAACCAGTCGAGACAATGGCCACTTCCACCTGATAGAGGAAACCATCGTTATGAGTAAGAAAGCACTGATCGTCTGGGGCGGCTGGGATGGCCACAAACCCAAGGAATGCGCCGATGTGATCGCACCCGCCCTCGAAGCGGAAGGCTATGAAGTCGTCGTGTCCGACACGATGGATTCATACGCCGACGAAGCACTGATGAAAACCGTCGATGTGATCGTGCCCATCTGGACCATGGGCAAAATCGAAAAAGAACAGTTCGAAGGTTTGGACAAAGCAGTGCAGGCAGGCACGGGTCTGGCTGGCTTCCACGGTGGCATCGTCGATGCGTTCCGTGAAAACTGTCGTTACCAGTGGATGACCGGCGGGCAATTCGTCGATCACCCCGGTGGTAAAATTCCCACGCAGACCATCGAGATCATCGATACCGATCACCCGATCACCAAGGGCATCAGTGACTTTGAAATTCCCGACACCGAACAGTACTACATGCACGTCGACCCCGGGGTGAATGTGCTGGCCACCACCACCTTCACCGGTGAACATGGCGATGCTTCGCTCTACGAAGCGGGCACCGTGATGCCTTACGTGTGGACCAAGAAATGGGGTAACGGCAAAGTATTCGTGGCCGCGTGGGGCCACGATGAAAACGACTTTAAAACCGAATCGGCGCTGGAAATCGTGAAGCGCGGAATCAT
>JANQFT010000278.1 GCA_028277685.1 Phycisphaeraceae bacterium | reverse complement strand
TTCATTGATCGAGCGGAGTAGTTCGGTTTCTTCGCTGCCGCCAATGCCCCCACCACCACCGGCGCGACGGACGAGCGGATAGATGGCTGCGGGAATGGCCACGGCCACCACACCAAGCGCGAGCACGGCGTAACCATCGCCTTCCAAAGCAGTCACTACCCCCAGCCCCACCACCGCCACGCCTGCGATCAACAGCAGCAGGAACAGAATGACGGTCCAAAGGTCGCCTGAACGGCTGGTGTTACCGGGTCCGGTGTGATGAGGATCGGCCATGGTGAATTTCCCTGCGTGTCATACGCCTCGGTGGGACTCAGGTCAGCAGGTGGCCCACACAGACTCACCGCCGACGTAGAGGCAGGCGTGAAATGATCGTCCCACGGTTTCATTGTATCGAAGGGGCAAGCGTAAGGCGATGGTGGCGCGAGAGATTCATCACGCACCTGAGATGTGCGCGAGGCATCAAGGGATCAAGCCACCCAAGCCATCGAGGAGATACTGCAACACGACGCGGCCACCCATGTTGTTGGTCCGCCTTGATAGCTCGATGCCTGGGCACCTCGATCGCTTTCCTCCCCTACTTGACACGCGGTGCGCGTTTGGATATTTACTCTCCATGGAACCCAAAATCATTGCCGATGGCATCACGTTCGACGATGTTCTTCTCCTGCCAGCCCGGAGCGACTTTGTTCCCGGCGAAGCAGACACATCCACCCGACTGACCCGAAACATCGAACTGCGCATTCCATTGATCTCCGCATCGATGGACACGGTGACCGAAGCGTCGCTGGCGATTGCCTTGGCGCAGGAAGGCGGGATGGGCATGATCCATAAGAACATGCCCGCCGAAGCGCAGGTGCGCGAGGTGGTGAAGGTGAAGCGGTCGGCCAACGGGGTGATTCGTGATCCACAAACGTTGCCCCCCGATGCCCCGGTGCATGCCGCGCGGCAGATGATGGTGGAGCAGAACATCTCAGGTGTACCCATCACGGAAAACGGGGAGGGACATGGACGCGTGGTCGGTATTCTGACTCGGCGTGACCTGATGTTCCTGGAAGATGAAAGCAAAACCATCAACGATGTGATGACGCATCAACCCCTGGTGACCGGCATACCGGACACCACGCTGGAACAGGCGGAACAGATTCTCAACAAGAACAAGGTGGAAAAGCTGCTGCTGGTGGATGATCAGTTCAATCTGACGGGACTGATCACCATGCGGGATATCGCGAAGATGCAGCAGTTCCCCAATGCATGCCGTGATGAGCGTGGCCGCCTGCGTGTGGGGGCGGCGGTGGGTGTGCATCAACATGATCGGGTGGCCGCGCTGATCGAAGCGGAAGTGGATGTGATTGTGGTCGATACCGCACATGGTCACAGCAAGAACGTGATCGACACCGTGTGTGAAGTGAAGAAAAACCATGGTATCGAGTTGATTGCCGGCAACGTGGCCACCACCAAGGGCGCGCAGGAACTGATTGATGCGGGCGTGGATGCGGTGAAGGTGGGCATTGGGCCGGGTGCGATTTGCACCACGCGGGTGGTCAGTGGCGTGGGCGTGCCGCAGATCACCGCGGTGATGAACGCATGTGTCGCGGCGAACGATGCGAACGTGCCAGTGATTGCCGACGGCGGGATTCGTCATTCCGGTGACATCACAAAAGCGCTGGCTGCGGGTGCATCGTGCGTGATGCTGGGGTCACTGTTCGCGGGGCTGGATGAATCACCGGGCGAAATGGTGATTCACAAGGGGCGCCGCTTCAAGAGTTACCGCGGCATGGGCAGCCAGGGCGCGATGATGGCTGGCAGTGCCGATCGTTATGGCCAGAAGGCGGACGCCGGTCCCAGGAAGTTTGTCCCTGAGGGTGTCGAAGGACGTGTTCCTTATCGTGGGCCACTGAGCGATTACGTATACCAGTTGGTCGGTGGGGTGCGAGCGGGCATGGGTTACTGCGGAACACCGACGATCAAAGCGCTACGAACCGACGCAAAGTTCTGCCGCATCACCGGCGCAAGCCTGGCGGAAAGTCACCCACACGACATTCTCATCACGAAGGAAAGCCCGAACTATTCGGTGGAGTATGAGATTGAGTAAGTCGGTTGATCGGTTGATCGGTTGATCGGTTGATCGGTTGATCGGAAAGAATTTTAACAGTGATATTTGACCCCAGCAGTTCCCGCCTACATTACAATTTAACTGATTAACTGATTAACTGATTAACTGATTAACTGATTAACTGATTAACTGATTAACTGATTAACTGATTAACTGATTAACGAATCACATGTCCGACCAGACCGCACAACTTGATCGTAAAACGCTGATGGCATTGGTTGAAGCCAGCCGGGCGATCAATGCGGAACTTGAATCGGTGGATGTGTACCAGCGTTGTGCCGAGCAGGCCGCGGAAGTGCTGGGGGCAGAAGGCGCAAGCATCATTCTGTATGAACCGGAGCGGGGCGAACTTGTTTTTCAAACCGCGGTGGGACCGGCGTCGAGCGAACTGCAGGGCGTTCGGTTTGATGCGTCGTTGGGCATTGCCGGACAGGTGGTGAAGACGCGCCGCGCGATCCGGGTGAAGGATGTGCGCGACAATCGCCACTTTTTTCCCGGTATCGATGCCAAGACCCAGATGCGCACCACCAGCCTGCTGGCCGCCCCGATGGTGCATCACGACCAGGTACTGGGCTTGATCGAAGTGCTGAACCCGCGCGATCGTGAGCAATTCACCAGCCGCGATCTTGAATTGTTGGAAGTGTTCGCCAACCTGGCGGCCGTGGCGGGTACACATGCCAAGGCTTACGACCAGGTGAGCAAAAAAGCACGCGGGTTACGCGAAGGTTTGCCGCATTCACACATCGTGGGTTCGTCACCGGCGATCGAGAAGGTCATCAGCCTGTGCCGCAAAGTCGCGATGTCGACCGCCACCGTGTTGCTGTACGGCGAGACGGGCACCGGCAAGGAACTGGCTGCCCGAGCAATTCATGAATACAGTCCGCGGGCTGATGAACCGTTCATCGCCATCAACTGCGCCGCCCTGCCGGAGAGCCTGCTGGAAAGCGAACTGTTTGGTCACGAGAAAGGTGCGTTCACCGGCGCAACCGGACAGAAGTTGGGCCGCTTCGAGTTGGCCAACGGGGGCACGCTGTTCCTGGATGAAATCGGCGAACTCAGTCAATCGATTCAGGTAAAGCTGTTGCGCGTGTTGCAGGAACGTGAGTTCGTGCGCGTCGGCGGCACACAGACGATCACCTGCGATGTGCGCATTATCGCGGCCACCAATCGTGACCTTCACGAAGAGATGCAGGCCGACCGGTTCCGGGAAGACCTGTACTATCGACTGAACGTGTTCCCAATCACCATTCCCCCCTTGCGTGAGCGCGCTGAAGACCTGCCTGTACTCGTGTCGCACTTCGTGAATGAAGTGGCGCCGAGCTTGAGCGTCAGCCCACCACAGGTGACAGACCAGGCGATGGCGTTGCTGATGCAGTACGAATGGCCAGGCAACATTCGCGAACTGCGCAACGTGGTCGAGCGTTGCACCCTGCTGGCCAGTGACGGGAAGATCGACACGGCCAACCTGCCACACGAAATCGTCAGCCAAACCCCTGCCCCCGGAAGTTCAGCGACGCTAGGCCAATCCGACTCCGCACAGACAAGCGGATCGAAGCTGGCCGATCACGAACGCGGGCTGATCGTGAAGGCGTTGGACCAAACGAACTGGAACCAGTCGGCGGCGGCACGGAACCTTGGCATCAGCCGCGACCACCTGCGGTACCGCATCAAGAAATACGGCCTCAGCCGCCCCGCCAACAGGTAGCCCATCCCCACATTCCGACCCCGACACCTGGGGACTATCCCCCAGCCTGAAAGCTTATCCCAGCTTAACAATCCTGTTTCCGCGGGATATTTCCCTGCAGGAACGGCTGATCATGCTCGCAGGCATGGCTTTGGCACGAGGTATGCGTATGACTGGGTGTTCATCGCGAGCTCGCTGGATTCATCCCCAATCAACGGCGTGCCGACCGATTGAACGGAGTACATCATGGGCCAGGAGAGGACGAATGGTGAGACGCGTTTCGCAGAGTGAGTTCAGGGGAATGTTTCTGGTCCCGCGACGCTGGGCTGCTGGTACGAGGAGATGAACTTGCCCCCACACCGGGGCAAAACTGTAGGCGCATGATGCGAGGGTCTTAGGCCGGAACAGGTTTTGGCAAAAGATCAGCGTGGAGTCGGCTCTGCAATTTCCGGGGGCGGGGCGGAGTTGGAGAAAGCCCCACCGACACCTGAGTCCCGCAGGTGGCCGGGCGAGGGTGAGCTTGATGAAACCCACGGACATGGCAGTGACGTCCGTGCGATAACCCGACCGTCCGACCTGCCGGCCGTGGCTCGTTCAGCATGGCCAAGCACACGGGGCGGAGGGGGAAATACTGCCGAGGCTTACGCAGATAATGCGTGAGCCTTTTCTGTTTTGGTGCCGAACGGAAGGATTCACCATGGAGGCACAGAGAACACGGAGATTGTTTTTCTGCTTCTATCGATTCTGCTCTTTACCTCCGTGGTGAGTTTCCTTTTTGTTTATGATCCCACTTGGGAAAATGAAACACCGCCACAAGGACAAGTCTTGCGGCGGCGTTCGTTTGGCTCTCAACAGCGCCCTGTCGACACCTTGGGGCGTTGGCATCGACGACTCTGTCGTAAATACGGCGTCGTTACGCACGACGACGCAGCAGCCCCACACCGCCGAGCGCCAGTAAACACATTGTCGTCAACTTTGACCTACAATGGTTTTGGTCACGTCTTTCCACGCCACCCCTCAGTCAACACGCCACCGGAACAACCGTAGGCATGGCGATCCTTCTGCGCTTCCAGGTTGCTCCGGGGACTTGCACCACATCCAAAGACATCGCGGACAAGCCCGCCTCATCCTGAATGAACTATGGCACACGAATCGACAAAGTCAACCCAATCACCCTGATTGCGGCCGCTTGTCCTGAGACGGTTTACGCAATCATATTGCAACATTGCGGCACAGAGTAAGTATAAGGTAGAGATGGGAACCAGGAGTTGGCCACCAAGGAACCGCCAGTCCGCCGTAGCTTTAGCGAAGGCGAAAGGGAACAGGGAACAGGGAACAGGGAACAGGGAACAGGGAACAGGGAACAGGGAACAGGGAACAGGGAACAGGGAACAGGGAACAGGGAACAGG
>JANQFT010000229.1 GCA_028277685.1 Phycisphaeraceae bacterium | reverse complement strand
CAGGGCCGTTTCAGGACACAAGAAAACGAGGCGCCGGCTCGACCAACCGGTACCTCGTTCGCTGCGTGACGACTGATAGTGATGATCGGTGCAGCGCGACGACGTATTGCGCAAAGCGCCGCAGAAACCATCAACGAACCAGCCGCGTGGATGTATGCGTTAGAACCTGTGGCTGGGGCTAAGTCCGTGTACCCCAGTGAACAACGAACGACTGGAGCATGCTTCGCGTAGCCCCAGCCACCCGATGCAACCTTTTACAAGGCCACATCATTCTCTTCACCCGTGCGGATGCGGATGGCCTTGCTGATCGGATAGGTGAACAGCTTGCCATCGCCGATGTCGCCGGTGCGGGCATTGGCGACGATGGTTTCCACCGCCTTATCCGCGTCTTCGTCTTTCACGGCCACTTTCAGCAGGACCTTGGGCACGAAACCCACATCCATGCGATTGCCACGGTAACGTTCAGTGTGACCTTTCTGCCGGCCGAAGCCTTTGACCTCGATGGCGGTGACGCCGAGGATGCCCAAACGCGACAACGCGTTCTTCACATCATCCAGCTTGTAGGGTTTGATGACGACTTCAATCATCTGCATAAGAAGGCTCCGATCGGTTAGGCGGCCCTGTTGCCGTGGATGCTCCGGAAATGGCCAGGGCGGCATGGAAACAAAACATGGTTCGGTTGGGCGGCATCCACGCCCACACTTCACGTGATTTTCACAGTGCAAGGCGCGTGCCGAATCTTCGGGCAACCAAGAGATGATCCCTGACTTCCATGTAAACCATCATAAATAAATATTTTACGTACCAAAATCCATTTCAGAGGGTCAACCGTCATGCCCATCAACACAGCAGTAGTGCTGTGTTGTACAGCACTACTGCTGTTCCTGATGCGCCGCGCAGCAGTAGTGTGTGGGCCAAACTTCCGGTGTCTGAAAGACGGAGGATAAACATTACGCATCTGGGCACGCACCGGCTCGGCAAATGCCCCCCCTCACGAAGATGAAATCCGATCCGAATCAACCTTTTTAGTGCTTACACCTGCCACTCCCGGAGGCGAAAAATGAATTAAGAAATCTGCAAGTGTCACGTTCGTCCGCGCGGTTGACGAAGAACATCGCATGAATGCTGCCTAGGATACGGCCAAACAAGAGATTAAGAACAAGAGAAACGTCCATGGCACAGCGTACCCCCGAAGCTCCCCGATCATTCCCGCCCCCCTTCTACCGTTGGCGGCCCCACCCCTGGCACGGCCTGCAACCCGGCCTAGAGCCACCCCTGCGTATGCAGGCCTATATCGAACTCACACCCTACGACTTGGTGAAGTATGAAATCTCCAAAACCACCGGCTACCTGCGTGTCGATCGGCCGCAACGATCAAGTTCGCAACCGCCGGCGTTGTACGGGTTCTTCCCGCGGACGTACTGCGGCGACCGGGTGACGAAACTATCGCCCAAGGCGAGCTGTGGCGATGGCGATCCGCTCGACGTCTGCGTGATCAGCGAGACCCCGATCAACCGCGCGGACATCCTCGTCCACACCCGCGTGATCGGCGGCCTGCAATGCGTGGATGGTGATGAAGCCGATGACAAAATCATCGCCGTGCTCGACAGCGACAGCATGTACGAGAACGTGCACACCATCGACGACATACCAAGCGTCTTGGTCGACCGCCTGCGGCACTACTTCAGCACCTACAAAATGCTCCCCGGCGGCGAGAGCCGCATGGTGGTTGAGAAGACCTACTGCCGCGACGACGCCTGCCGCGTGATCGAAGCCGCAATGGCCGATTACGACGAGGCGTTCGGCAGTTGAGGTGATGGGTATGGGGTGCCACACAGCACTCGTCCGCGATGCTGTGTGCGCCGATGCGTCATGACACGGAAACGCATAGCAGCCTTCGGCGTGCGATGTGGCACCCCGCTAATGCGGCTTAGTCTTTGTCCGTTGCCGGATCAGCGGATTGGTGATGGTTTGTCGAGTGGCCTCGGCGAAGCGGTCGGCCCAGATGATGCGGTATGGGCGGCCGTGGTAGAGGGTGGCCTTGTCGGGTTGACGTGGGGTGATGCCCAGGCGGTTGTGTTTTCTTGCGACGTACTCGTAAGCGGCGACGAGTTTCGATTCGCAATTCTTCCAGTTGGATGCGGCGAGGGTGGCGTTCAGCATCGGGTCAAGTTTGCGGGCAGCGCGCAGTTTGGCGAAGGCAGTGCCAAACCACTTAGCGTAAGGCGCATAGCGGCGTTCGAGCAGGAAGCAGACTTGCATCAGCCGATTGACCTGTCGGGCGACGATCGTGCGCCAGCCGAGTTCATCGGCCAGTTCCGCGCAACGACCGGGGAAGGTGATTTCGTCGGCCAGCGTCTGCCACGCATGGGCAAGGTGATGCCGCCAAACATCGTTGGGAAAGTAAGACAACGCTTCCCGCATGGCGTGAAGGCGTTCAAGGCCATCGTGAAAGATTTCGCCGGCGGTCACTTCGAGCAGGTTTTGTTGATCAAAGTTCAGCCATTGGACCGGCGTGAGTGATTCAGCATTGTTGATCCGCAAATAACGCTGAAGGAAC
This sequence comes from Phycisphaeraceae bacterium, assembly GCA_028277685.1. Taxonomy (GTDB): domain Bacteria; phylum Planctomycetota; class Phycisphaerae; order Phycisphaerales; family Zrk34; genus JANQFT01. The sequence goes on along the minus strand of JANQFT010000229.1, from coordinate 796 downwards.
GCGGATGGCGTGGTGACTTCAACGAGGTGTTCGACGGGACCTCCGGTATGCGGTTGGTTGAGACGAACTCCCACACCATCCGGCGGGCCAAAGTGCGTGGATACTCCCGTGATGGTTGAAGGTAAGTGCCAGCGCAGATACTCGGTGATGGCTTTGCCTTTCGCCTTCGCCCCCTTTTCATCGACAAAGATGATCAGGCGCGGCCCCCACATGTGATCGGTAGAGCGAGGCGTGTCATAGCCCAGCACATCAGAACCCCAACCGACCAGGCCAACGGAGTAACGGAGATTCGGCCACTCTTTTTCGAGGATACCACGCACCGATGTGCGATAGAGCGCGCGGGACAGTGTCATGCCTGATGTGAATGCTGCCATGTCGTGATCTCTTTGCTGAGCGACAGATTGTAACGTGGGGCATCTCGCGGTACTGTCATGCTGCACGCCCAGATAGACGGATTTCTAAAGAAAAACAGGTTGGCCAGAAGGAGACAAACCTAATGCCCAAGGACAATCGGCCCTATGTCATCATGCAAATGTCAGCCTCCATTGACGGCCGGATCGCATTCGGTCCGGGATTGACCATGTTTGATAAGCATCCGGGCGAAGAGTTGGTGCGTGATGCCGGACCGATCTGGGAGAATATTAAGACTGCGATCGAGTCAGCATGGCATCCTCAAGGAACCATGATGGGCAGTGGCTCGGTCATTGCTGAGGATACTCCTTTGCGAGAATTGCCTGCGTCTTCGGAAGATGCTTCAGCCCTCTACGAAGATTTCCTGCCAGATGAAATCATCAAG
>JANQFT010000225.1 GCA_028277685.1 Phycisphaeraceae bacterium | reverse complement strand
AGCCGCGACGGTGAAGGAGCGGTCGTCGGGCCGCAGGAAGTACCGTCTTCTTCATGCGGTTGAGCCGACCGCTACCTCACGGGCGCGGTTCGTTGAGGCTCGTTGATTCGAAATAAACCGCTACCAACGGTCGACACGACCGTTGCCTCGTGGGAGATTTCGGATGTCGGACGCGGAATGTCGGATGCGGGATGTCGGATGTTGGATGTCGGATGTTGGATGTCGATTGCATCCCAAGCCTCGCGATGGCGCAATCTACCGTGCCACCGTTTGTTTTGAGGTTGATGAGGTCTTACCTTGCGCTGTCAGGTAAGCGCCGCTCAGTCTCTGGAGCATTCCCAACGCATCCATCGCGGCGATCTGTAGTGACCGCTGTCTCAGCGGCTTCCGCGCGATAGCTGCTGGGGACAGCAGATGATCTGCTCCAGCGTGTAGGTCGAGGCAGGCCGACATCACCAACATCGTGGAAACACGTCGGGGCAGGCCCCGACCTACGAACTGCCGAGCCGCCCCCGGAAGTATTTCCTTGGGAGGGCGAGGCTCCTGCTGAGCCGAAGGCGCGAGCCTGTCAGTTGGGTGCCACAAAAAAGTTGGGTGCCACGGACAGCGGAGCGAAGCGAAGTCGTCCGTGTCCTCCCGATTCAGCACAGCGCACGGACGACTTCGGCCCGTTGGGCCTGCGCTGTCCGTGGCACCCGCGCTGCGGTCCGAAGACCGCTCCTTCACCGTCGCGGCTCGTAGAATTCAAACTGAACCACCACTCGCGATTTGCCGAGGCGCATAAAAAAGAGAACGTGCCATGCACTGTTCTCTTTCGTCTCCCCAGAGACCGGTCGCCCCTCCAGGCTTCCTCTTTTCCCCAAGACCTCTCCTGCTAGCTGCTACTGCCGTGAATCTAACACAACAGTGTGAAACACAGCGCAAGATTGCGTAAAGATCACGTGAACATCAGCAGTTCGTCGGTCGGGGGGCAACTTCGAGCCTGGGAGGGCGAAGCTCCCGCCGAGCCGCCCCCGGAAGTCTTTCCCTGGGAGCAGGTCATTTTGAACCGACAGACATCAACGAGCCACGACCCAGGAGCAGCTCGGCGGTCGTTTGCCCATGGCACTCACGGCAGCAAGTAGGGTGGGTCGAGCGCAGCGGACCCACCAGGCTCGCGCTCGAATGAGAGCATGGTGGGTCCACGCCTTCGTCGCTTGACCCACCCTACTTGCTTACCTGCTTGGGAGGGCGAAGCTCCCGCTGAGCCGCCCCCGGAAGTCTTTCCCTGGGAGCAGGTCATTTTGAATCAACAGACATCCACGCGCCGCGCCCGTGAGGTAGCGGTCGGCTCAACCGCAAGAAACCGGCAGAATTTTCTGCGGCCCGACGACCGCTCCTTCACCGTCGCGGCTCGTAGGGTTCAAACGGACCCACGACCCAGAAGCAGCTCGGTGGTCGTTTGCCCATGGCACTCACGGCAGTGTCGGTTATGATGCAAGGCTTGACTGAAAGGTGATGTATGAGTCAGTCCATGGAAGAATCCGGTTGGGCTGGGGCGAACCCAGGCGGCCCACAGGTCGGGGCGCCTGAGGGGGCCTTGCACGATCTGAACGTGGCCTCTGCCGAGGCGCTGGTTGCCCCCGCTGCGCTTCGCCGTGAAGTGCATCCCAGTGAGAAGGCTTTGTCTGCCGTGGTGGAAGGTCGTCGCGCGATCGAGCAGATCCTTGCCCGTACCGATCATCGCATGATGGTGATTGTCGGACCCTGTTCGATTCACGATGAAAAGGCCGCGTTGGAATATGCCCAGCGTCTGGCGGAGCTTCGACGCAAGGTGATCGACAAAATGCTGCTGGTGATGCGCGTCTATTTTGAAAAGCCGCGCACAACCGTCGGCTGGAAGGGGCTGATCAACGATCCCTACCTGAACGATTCATGGAATGTCTCCAAAGGTTTACAGGTTGCGCGTGATCTGCTTTGCCGTGTGGCCGACCTTGGCCTGCCCACCGCCACGGAATTTCTTGATCCCATCATTCCGCAGTACATTGCCGACCTTGTCAGTTGGGCAGCCATCGGTGCTCGCACGACTGAATCACAAACCCACCGACAGATGGCCAGCGGGTTGTCGATGCCGGTGGGGTTTAAGAACTCGACCGAAGGCAACGTGCAGGTGGCGATCGATGCGATGCTGGCTTCGCGATCCGGCCATGCGTTTTTGGGCGTGGATGATGAAGGCCGCACCGCCGTCATTCGCACCAAAGGCAATCCGTACGGCCACATGATTCTCCGTGGTGGTTACGAACGATCGAACTTCGCACCCGAGGATGTCGAAGCCACGGCCACCCTGATGAAGAAGGTGAATCTGCCGGCCAACCTGATGGTCGACTGTTCACACGCCAACAGCCGCAAGAAAGCCGAGAAGCAACACGTGGCCTGGCGCAGCGTAGTCGGTCAGCGCACCGCCGGCACCGACGACCTGATTGGTCTGATGCTGGAAAGCCACCTGAACGCCGGCAATCAACCGCTCGGTGATGACCCGAAGAAGCTGGCCTATGGCGTGTCGATCACCGATGCCTGTGTCGGTTGGAACGAAACCGAGCACCTGATCAACTGGGCGTACGAACAACTTTAATTTATAGTTCAGCGGTCGCGACGAAGTCGTACCGCGCACGGGGTGACACATGGATGTTCTCGAGGCAATTCTGAAACGGCGCAGTGTGCGTGAATATGACGACCGCGTGATACCTGACGAGGTATTGACCAAACTTCGCGCTGCCTTGCGCGCAGCGCCGAGTGCGTGTAACTTCCAGCCGTGGAAGTTTGTATTCATCCATGATGCTGCGCTGCGTCAGCAGGTAGCCGCTGCCTGCAAGAAGCAGGTGTGGATGGCCGACGCCCCCCTGA
>JANQFT010000185.1 GCA_028277685.1 Phycisphaeraceae bacterium | reverse complement strand
CGGTAGGTCGGTCGGGGCATCGCTGTTGTGCAGGTGCGCACGGATGATCTGCAGGAACACCGTCTGCGCCAGATGATCCATCGTCGCCAGGTGACCGGGCGCATCGGCGACGGCGGTTTCGGCGCGAATCAGGTCCAACAACGGATTAAGGATGGACTTGACCGTTTGGTCGTCCGCGGGCAGATGCACGTGAGCAGGCAGGGAGGGAATCAGCGGCATGCGCTGGTGGTCGCGCAGGATCACCGCGCCGGTGGACAGTTTGGTGGTCACGTCGCCGCCGCCGTGCACCAGGGGTTTGCCTGCGGAGATGTCGGCCAGATCAAACACATCCAGCAGCGAGACAGTGGGGCTGGCCGGCGCGTTGCGCAAGCGCAGCGTGGTCGGGTGTATCGAAAGAAACACGTCTCCCGGGGCAAGGGTGATGTGTTGGCCATCATCGCCGACTTGCACGAAGCATCGCCCGAACTCGACGCGGAGAAAGATGCATGGCCCGGCCGGCAGTTCCAATCCCCAAGGGGCGGAAAGTTGCCACGTGGTTCCGATGAACGCGTGGGCCGACGTGTGCAGCATGGCCTCGGAAAGCAGATCACGCTGACCATGAGTGGGGGGCGCAGGCGGCAGGGGGCGACCGCGGTGATCGGCCGGCAAGGGCTTAGTGCGGTGAGCGGACGCGACCGCCTGTGGCTTCCCGGGGGCAGTTCGCTGCGCCACGGTCACAATGTCGGGGGAAAAGCGCATCATCACCGGGTAGTCGTCGCAAAGAGTCGATCAACAACCACGGTGGGGTGTGAGGAGTGAAATTCAATTCAGGCGTGCGTTTGGGCAGACACATCGCACGGCTTGCCGCGGACGGTAAGCCGTGGCACCCGATCAACGATAGCTTGATTGGATGCTGGTTGATTCGGTGGCGTAGGCGGTAGCTTCGGCGTTTGAAATCACGCCATCGCGATTCAGGTCCGCCGTTTCAACCTGGGCATTGAAGTGCATGTTGCGGTCGAGCGTGCGTTCGGTATCGGTGAACGTGACCACGCCGGGAATGGACCAGCTTTTTGGGCCGAGGTCTTTTTCACGCTGATAACGCAGACTTACCGCACCGGTGAACGTGCGCAGGGCCTGGTCGGATTCAAATTCAACTTTGTCGCGACGTTCGCCGTCGCCGATGACTTTCGTGCCGGAAAAATTCAGCAGCGTGCAACCGGTCAGGCTCATGGTCACAAACACTGTCACAGTCAGTATCATCCACCGCATGATGCAGCTCCCGAAAAAAAGCCCCGAAAATGCGAACCAAAGTCTTGCGACATCGTCCAAATGTCACGCACAGTATATGCGACACGGGTCGGGGTGCGTCAACGTTTTTCAGATCCGGCCGGTATGTTATGGCGGTTCAGGCAAACGGTGGGCATTTTGTTTCGTGTCGGGAGGCTTCAGATGCAGCGATGGAACTGGACACTGGCCGCCTTGGCCCTGGTGATCGTGTTGTGTACCGCGGGGAGTGGTTTTGCCGTTCGCACCATGCCAACGTTCAAGGTGGGCGATAAAGTGGAAGTACGCTACCACTCCAAGTGGGTGGCGGCGAAGGTGCTCGCCAGGGAAGACAATATCTACCACGTGCAGTTCCGCGAGAATGTGCAACTGCCCCAGGCGTGGGTGCCGGCTACGATCATGCGCGCGGCGGGCGATCGCTTTAACACCCGGGCCATGGTGTTCATTCGCGAAGGCAAACCGAACCCACCGATCGCACAGGACATGGCCAAGCTCGAAACCGCCACCGCCGGCAGCATGGTGGATTTCTACCCCAAACCCAAACCGAAAGAAACCGCATCAAAAAAGAATGCCGGCGCTCAAACGAAGTCCGACGCGTCGGAACTGAAGATGCCCAAGTTCCGCATTCGCCAGAAGGTACAGGTGAAGGAACACGATGAATGGCGGGATGGCATCGTCACAAAGAAAGATGGCGATATCTATTACGTGGAGTTCAGTGACCAGTCGAGCCGTTGGCGTCGTTCGGTACACCATGGTTTGAATCGGCGTCGGCCCATGTTGATTGGTACCGGCAAGTGGGTGCAGGCGATTCACATGCGCCGTCCCGGTAGCAAGGTGCGGGTCGAAGGCAGCATCTGGCCTGCGTTCAGTGACGACAAACCCCCCCAGCCCACGCTCGACGACCTAGCCAAGGCCCGTGCCGGGTACGACTTCATGAAGGGCAAGCCCACCCGCGCCCCGCGCAGTTTGCGCAACGCACCGGCATCGCAGGCTTCAAGGCTGTCCCCGAAACAGCAAGCACTAGCGGCGAAAGACCGGAACCAGATGAAGCAGGATGCCGCTTCAGTGCGCCTGCTGGATGCGAGCGCAAACGTGCCGGTGGACAAGGTTGCCATCCAAGCCACGCGCCTGACCATCGTGCCGCATCCGAAGGCAACCGCTCAACTGTGGCGCGGGGCAAGCGAAGCGCCTGCCGTGGTGCAATCGCCTGCCACCGCCACCTATACACCGCAGCCTGATCAACCGGCGGACTACGGACCGATCTCATACGGCGAACTCGTGGGGATTCCCGGTGCCACGACGATCAAGTACGAACGCATTCTGGTCAGCGAAGGGACGCCACCGACGGTTGCGGTGCATCGTGATTTGCCGTTTGAGGACCTGACGGCGATCGACCTGGTCACACTGGGGCAGTCTCAGGCAACCGGCTTGCTGGTGTTGCCCCAGCACATTGTGCCTCAAGCGATCAGCCCCAACGGCAAACGGTTGGTGTTGGGCGAATCTGCATTCGGCCGAAACACCGGCGCACTGGCCGTGGTGGAACGACGCGAAGACAAAATGCATGTGCATGTCGATGGCTTGCCCAAACCCACCGGCAATGTGTTTGGCGGGCGCACGCGTACATGGGCACAATTTCTGGATGACGATCACTTGCTGGTCGCGTTTGAATCAGGACAACTGATGCTTTGGCGCATTGACGAAGAGGGCGCAGAAGCCGTCTACAAAGCCGATGTGTTGGGCGATGTCAGCGGGCAGCCGCAGTCGAGTCTTCAACTGCTGCCCAATCGACGTTACGTGCTGGTCAGGGGAAAATCGGTGGTGCGATTGATCGAGGCGAAAACCGGGCAGATCGTCAAAAGCATTGATACCCAGGGTGGTCGCATACTTGGGGCGCATGTTTCGCCGGATGGCAAAAAGCTGTTGTGCCACATGCGCGAAAGCACCGCGATCTATTCCCTGATGGACGATGCCAATCAACCGCCATACCTGATGCCCGTTAAGCTGTCTCAACCGACATGGTTCACCAAAGAACTGTTGTGGGACGGCGGCAAAATCATCAGTGTGGAATCGGGGGTGACCGTCTGGCGATTCAGTACGGGCATGACCCAGGCAGCGCGTTTAATGGGAACGCACCATTGGTGGGTTGCACGTGATGCATTTGGCGATCGGGACGGACCGGGTAAACTCCAGGTGCGCAATCTCTACCGATCGCAAATGACATCGCTGGCCCGAACCATCCCCCTGGCTCGATACCAGGCGCAGTTGAAGGCGGACATCACCATCGATTGTCGCATCAAGGATTCACGCTGGGACCGTGAAGTGGAAGAACGGCTGAAGAAAAATGCCACCAATGCCGGTTACACGTTGAAGAATGATGCCGCCCTGGTGCTTAAGGTCTGGTCCAGCGATGAACAAACGCGCAAAATCAACGTGCGAAAAATGCACGGCGGAAGCGATGAAACGGTCCACGTGAATGAGTGGGTGCTCAACAAACAACTGGTTCGAGATGGCAAGGCTGGCCCGCCTTCCCGGACGAGAATTCAAGCCAACCACTCGTTCATCAACACCAAGCGTGGCCAGTCCGCCCAACAGTGGTACGACCAGGTACTCGAAGAGAAAACCAAAAAGGCACTAGAGAGAATGGGTGTACCCAGCCTGCGCGATCAGGCCATCCGTAACATCGGCGGCAAAGTGGAATGGCTGGACCGCTGACGGTTAATTCTTCTGATGGACGCTCAAGGTTTTCGCCGCATCGTCGATCAATTCGATCAGCATTGGATGAAGCGAAAGCCTGTCGAACGCAGCGTGCAGTTCAGCGGTGTGTTGTTGGATGAGCAGGTCGGCACGATCCAGGCCCAGCGCACGTTCGTCGGCGGGCAGGTCGTCCACTTCGCGCAACGCCATGCACACCGCCTGCAGGCCGATGATGGCGGGAATCGCCTGCTTCCACGCACGACCGTCCGCGTCATCCGGCAGGGCGACGGCCGAACGGGCAAACTCAATCCAGCGACCGAGAAGTGCGGCCCATGTGAGGGTGTGGGAGTCCATGAATGGATTGTAACGCGGAACTCAGAACGCGGAACTCGGAACTGTTGAGAGGGATTGCTCGACGATATTTTTTTGCCAGACAGTTCCGCGCTCCGAGTTCCGACTTCCGAGTTGGCTCCGCCCTCGTTATCATCATGCAATAGTGATCCATGGGTAAGCCAACATTTCGGGAGTGGCCATGAGCGATTCATGTGATAACGGTGCCAAGTCGAACTGCTGCTGTTGCGGTGGGTGGCAAGTCACCGAACTTTTCAAAGCCTTCCGCATTGCGATTCATCCCAGCAAGCTGTTGCCGGCGTTGCTGACGGTGATCGTGCTGTTTATGGCCGGGTTCGTGATCGACCTGCTCGGTGCGGGCAAGCAGGTGCTGCCGGGCGAGTTTGATACGTACATCAAAAGCACATCGCTCGAGCAGTTCGAGAGGCAACTGCAGCAGGATCAGGATGGGCTTGGGGGACAACTCGCATCGGTGCTTGATGAGTACACCGAGCTTGATTTTGTCGATGCGGCGAAACTGGTGGAGGACGAAGCCAACCGCTGGTCGGCGGCGCGACAGGCCATACGCGATGTGCAACAAGACGCCGACCTCACACAGCGGGCGCTGGACGAAGTGAGTGCGCTCGAACCGCAGGGCGTATTCCAGACCACGCTCCGGCTGAAACTCAAGGCCTTCGGTGACATCGCCGAAGCGTTCATCAATCCGAAAACGCTGACCGACCCGGAACTGTTGATCGAGCCAATCGAGCGCGTAATCGCTATCCCCGGTTGGTTGTGGCAGGCGCATCCCTGGTTCCTCGCGGTGTGGTTGGTGGTGTTCATGGCCATATGGGGATTGCTCGGCGGCACCATCAGCCGCGCGACGATGATGGAGGCTTCATGCGGCGAGCGCATCAGCTTCGGGCAAGCCGCGGCTTTCGCAAGTTCTCGCTGGTGGAGTTACGTGTTCGCCCCCGTGCTGCCGCTGGCGCTGATTGCCCTGGGTTGGGCGTTTCTGGCGGTGTGTGGCTTCATCTTTTTCAACGTACCGCTGCTCGACATCATCGGCGCGTTGCTGTTCTTCATCGCGCTCATCCTCGGCTTCGGCCTGGCGCTGCTTCTGGTGTTCTGGTTGTTCGGCGTGCACCTGATGTACCCCGCGCTCAGCGCGGAAGGCAGCGATGCGTTCG
>JANQFT010000141.1 GCA_028277685.1 Phycisphaeraceae bacterium | reverse complement strand
GTCTTTCTCCATGCGTTCAAGGAATTCCCACGGCAGGCCGCCCAGTGTTTGCTTCATGTCTGAGTCGAAGTATCCGCTCAGCGTGGTGTTGTAAGGCGTGGTGGTGCATCCGCCGAGGAAACCTTGCCGTTCGATGAGCAACGTCTTCGCGCCGGTGCGCGCCGCCGCGGTGGCCGCGATGAACCCCGCCGTGCCTCCGCCGGCCACCACCACATCCACATCTGCCAACACCACGGCTTCACGTTCGGGCAGTTTGATCGTGTTCGCATCGCTCGACATCACAAGGCTCCATGAGAGAAACTGGTTGAGTTCATCATGCTGGTCGCCATTCTGTATAGCATCAACCACCCACAATCGAAAGTGATGCCTCGAGATTCATGCCTCAAAAAAACGCGTCGCCATATAAGGGCATGACGATGCATCTGGGCGCGCATCTGGGGGCATTTGTCACCCTGACAGAAGGGTATATGGGATGTAGGATTTTTGTTCCCACGTCGGCGTTGCGGGACGCGGCAGAAGCGCGGCTCAAATAGGGGAAGATTGCGGGGGAAGGCCAGCCTTCGAGCCTCGATGCCTTCTGCCTTTCGCCACTTACCTTTTCCCTTCTACTCATGAAAAGTGCACACTTGACGGGGTGTGGGTCGAGATTAGAATAGTTCGTTCCCACTGGGGCGGTAGCTCAGTTGGGAGAGCGCTTCCATGGCATGGAAGAGGTCGTGAGTTCGAATCTCATCCGCTCCACTTCAAACCCCTGAGCCTGTGTTCAGGGCTTTTCTATGCGCCAAACCGGCATGAGCCGATTGATTCGAGCTCACCTGACACGACTGTGGAGATTACGCCAGCTGTTAGCTGGCGGGCTGGACGGAGAGAGGTCAGAAGTCAGAGGTCAGAGGTCAGAGGTCAGAGGTCAGAGAACAGTAGCTGCGGCGTCCGCACCGCAGAGATGCGGTTTGACGCGGTGAAGGGTTTTGTGCACAGCACGGATCACATTAAGTTGTGATTAAGAAGTGAGTTAGCATCGCCGATATTGGGCCATGTATGCCGATTCGGCAAATTGGGTAATTTTTGCGCTTGCCGTAGCGAATATGTGTGGTCTAGTATGGGCAGCAACGGAAGAGAAGCCTAGGGAATGGCGGTAGGTGCGACTGGGCGCATTTAGCGAGAGGAAGAGCTATGACAGGGGAGCTTTTGCGCACGCGGAGTGGCACTCCTTTTGGACGTGCGCTATCTATCTTTAGTTTGACCATCGCATTCACCCTGCTGACGTGGAGTTCATCCGCGCTCGGTGTCGTGCTTGGACCTGGCACATCGTACACCTTCAGTTCGCAACCGACCGCCGGCTTGGGCGCGCAGCACGGCCCGCTGGGCGTGGGGCTGAACCTGATCGGCACAGCGGGAACCAAAGCCTTCTACGCATCGCCCGGTGGTGAGCCAGAAGTCTTCGGCGAATCGGAACTGGAGTATTCGATCAGCGTGAACACCGACCCGGTAGTGAGCCAGAACATCGTGCTGACGAACCTCACAGATGTCACGCAATCTTACACGTTGGTGGTCAACCTGCCGTTGGACAGCTTGGAGTACATCGCGGGCAACGCGTTCATCGGTGGCAGCATTGATGTGGACGTGATAGATAAGAACGGCGACGGCGCAACGCTCAGCACGCTCGACAGCACCACGCCGATCTACACCGCCACGACCAACCTGGGTGTGGCCGAGACCATGCTGCTCGGCATCTCCCCGCTCGTTTCCGCGACCTACGAAACCAATAATATTTCAGCGAAATTCGGTGACCCGATTCCCAGTCAGCCCGGCCCGGTGGGATTGATCACCGACCTCGGCATCACCTTACGCTTCACGCTATCGCCTTACGACACCGCATCGGTGGTAAGCATCTTCGTGCTGGAAGGCACGGTGATCCCCGAACCTGCCTCGCTGGCGCTGTTCAGCATCGCGGGCGTGGCATTGATGAGGCGTCGGCGGCGGGTGTGAAGATGGCGCGGTTGCGCGGTCTGGCGGGATGGTAACGATTGTGCGGGTTTGACCCCGCAGAGTTTCATCCGGCGAAGCAATTTGTTTCGCTTCACGCGGCGTGGCGCAATAGAGTTGCTGGAGCGGCTGGCCATGTCGGTCGGCCTTGGGATATGAGAGACGATCGCACCCTTATAAGTAGTTCCGTAGGGAGAAAGCTATGAGAGTTGGAAAGCTGTTCTGTTGTCGCACGGCGGTGGTGGCGCTGACGTTGGGACTGGTGGCTCACACGGTGACCGCCGCTCCGCTGGCATCATTGAAAGTGACAGCCACACCGGTGGTGACCGGGGAAGCAGGCGCGTTTGCGGATACGCCTTTGAGCACACCGATCGACATCGACCTGACCTCGTATCATCTGGGCGGCACGAAGTATTTCTATCAGGGAAATCACTTCCAGCCGAATGGACTGAACATTAACTTCGTCAGTAGCGTGAACACCAACCCCAAAGTCTCAAATGACTTTGTGGTCACGAACCTGAGCGACACGACCTACTCCGTCGAGATGGAGTTCGAGATCGAACTGCTCAGCGACGCGATTACCGTTCCCACTTTCACCGGCGGTAGTGTCGATATTGACGTACGCGACTTCGGCGACCAAGACCTGGGCGGCGGTGTCTACGCTGAGATCCTCAACGATGGCAGTACCCCCATGTACATGTCACAAATCAACGGCGTTGACTACATACCTCTGCTGGCCAACACACAGATACAGGTGACCGGCCCATTCGAGACGGAGTCCGTTGATGATGTCTTTGGTAACGTGCCAACCATTCCCAGCCTGCCGGGACCTTCGAACGTGAATTCAATCGGTATCGTGATCACCTTCCTGCTGTCGCCGGAAGATACAGCCTCGGTGGTCAGCAGCTTCGTGGTCGAGCCGATTCCCGAACCGGCCACGGCGACGCTTGCGGTGCTGGGCCTGACGTTCATGCTTCGCCGCCCCCGCCGCCAGAACTCCCGGAAGGTCGGGTAACACGCCAAGGCGTGTCGAGCGCGTCTCAACCGCAATCATCACATTCCAGTGTGATGTCCGCATACGACCCCTGCCCATACGGGTAGGGGTTGTTCTATAGCAATGCTACAGCATTCGTATCGTTCAACGAGCCGCGCGTGAGCAAGCGGTCGGCGCACGCGTCGGCACTTCCTGCGGTCCCTCGACCGCTCCTTCACAGTCGCGGCTCGTCAAAGCGGTACGAATGCGTTGAGAATGTTCTAATGGCATTCAACATAAATGGCCTTTCGGTGAACCCGCAGGTTACCACCCGCGGCCATGTGGGCGAGGAAAGAACACGTTAACCATCCACTTCAATCGGTTCGGGCGAAAGGATGTCGTTGATCGCTTCGACGAGCGCCCACGGATCGAGCGGCTGCGGCAGTTGGGTCCACTTGCGTTTCTCTTGCTGGCGATCGTTCAGTTTGATCATGCCCTTGGACGAGATGAGCACGACGGGCAATGGCTGAATGATGCCTTCCGATTTTTCGCACTTTTCCACGTCGCGCAGGAACGCGTTGAGTTCAGCCGGGTTGGCCACGTGACCGATCACAATGTTCGGTTCAGACAATTGATCCTGTTCACCGCTCAGCCTGCCGCACAGCATGCGCACCGCGTTCATGGTCGGCTTGGCCGACACGAAAATCGGGCATGCTTCGGGATCCATCTTTTCCATCAGTCGATCACGCAGAGTGGCCCACGTCCATTCAGGCTTGCTATTGAGCAGCGATAACTTCAGGTCGGTGGTGTGTTCGGGCACGGAATGTTCGATTTCCTGGATAACACTTTCATCGATCTTGAGAATGTCACACAGTTCTTCCGTGGGATAGATGAAATCGTTCCCGCTGGAGCCAAGCAACATTGCGTGCGACAACCGGTTGGCCAACACCAGGATGGTCGATTCCGTCAGGTACTTACGAGCATGGATGCGCAGGTTGTTCGCCGACAGGTGGTGGAACACCACGGGGCTGATGATGTTGCGTGGAAACTGCCAGGTGTGCAATGCCCGGTCGAGAACATCGGCGTGGGTAAACAGCAGCATGCGCCCCTCCACCTGTTCAAGCGGCAGGCGCGTGAGGCGAGACATTTCCATGACCTGGTCGTAGTGGTCGCCGAGTTGTTGGATCATGACCAGACGGCCAAGGTCGTGCAACAGGCCCATGGTGAATGCGGCATCGGGGTCGATGTTTCCCACGGCCGTGGCCAGATGCGCGCTGATCAAACCGCATGAAATTGAGTGTTCCCAGAACTCGCCCAAGTGCACCAGGCCGCCGTAACGCTCGCTGCTGAAGTGTTCGACCACCCCTAGCGCCAGCGCGGTGTCACGTAACTTACCCATGCCGATGCGCACGATCGCTTTGCGCACCGAGTCAACCGGTTCACCGCGCGCAAACGCAGCACTGTTGGCCAATTTCAATAGTTTCAGCGCCAAACCGTGATCACTGCTGGCAAGTTTGACGATCAGGTCGATGGTGCAGTTGGGATTGCGAATGGTTTTGAGCAACGACATCAAGCTAGGCGAAAAACCGTGCACTTCTTCACACGCATCGATGTACTGCTTCACTTCCGTGCGCGAGAGAATTGGCGTGAGTTGTTTCAGCGATTCAACCCGTCGTTCATGCGAACGATAGTCGGGGCCATCCAGATCGATGCCTTGCAGCGCAGGATGATCAGCCACGCTTTTAGTCACCGGCGCCTCGCTGATGGCATTGGGGTTATCCGGGGAAAATGCACCGGGTGCAGGCGCGGGTTTGCTTTTTGGTGTGGGGGCCGCGCCCTCAGGTTTGGGGGCTTGGCCGGGCGTGTGTTCAACTTCACCCTTGCCGGAAAGATGATGCTCGATGCGCTCCATCAATTCCTGCAAGCTGAAGCTGCTTTTCAGCAGATAGTCACGCGCGCCGAGTTTGGCAGCGCGAACCACGTAGTCACGTTCGCCTACGGCGGTCAGAAGAATGACCGGGGTCTTGGTGTGGGCCTCATCTGCACGCAGCGCTTTGAGAAATTCCAAGCCGTCCATGACGGGCATGGCAACATCCAATAACACCAACTGCGGATGATGTTGAGAGACAGCCACCAGGCCTTCCTGCCCGTTTGCTGCCTGCACAGCCTTGTGTCCCTGATGCTCGATCGCCATGGCGATCGGCTCGCGAAACACGGCCATGTCTTCAACTATCAGAATCGTCGCCATCGAAACACATACCTCCCCGGTTGCCCTCGGTACACCACTTCCCAAGCGCAGATCAACCTGCCGGCGCATGAACTACACTTATTCATTAGCATCGGCCTGCGTGACCGGTGAATTAACCGTAAACACCTCATCCACGTGGTCATCCACCACCACTACAGCCTGACGAATCAGCTCCGGGCAAAATGCAATGCGCAGACGAGCAGCCAAGTTCATGTTCAGCGCCACCCGGGCTGACTTATTGCGCACCACCGCGATGCTGGCGGGTTTTGCACCATCCAGAATTCTCAGTGCGGCCAGCGCGCTCCACTTGCCCTGCTCTTCAGCCACCTTGCCGAAGGCGAGCATGCCCAATCCTTCTTCGACCATCCACACATGATTAGCCAACGTGGGTATTTTTGCCTGCTCATGCACAAAGCGTTTGGCCGCAGACATATTCCAACCTTCAATGCCCGCCGTTACCCCAACGATCAAAATATCCACCCGGCCCTGTAATTCGACGAACTGCTCTTTCCATTGGTCAAAATCACGAACGAAACGTGTTTCGGCCAGTTCAAGCCCAAGGTGCTGCTCGTAGAAAACCGCATCCTTGCGCTCGGTCAATCGTCTGCTGGAGATGAATCCAATGCGTTCGCCATTCGCATGCGGCTTCACTGCGTCAATCGCGCGATTGAGCAAGCTGACTTCCACCATGCCGGTGGTGTTTTTGTACGGCCCGCCATACGACTCGGTGACATCCCAGTTGATACCACAGAACACAAACGGCAGATCGGCATCTTTGTAGTAAGGTTGAATCAGGTACTTGAACGCGTTGTCATCGCTGGCGATGACGACGTCGGGTTGCCACGCCTGGATCAGACGATGCGCTTCCACAGCTGCTTGCGTTTTGAACTGTTCGCTGGCGTTGCGTTTGGTGTCCATGCGATGAATGCGCAGCTCCACTGAGGTGGGATCGAACACCTGACGAATGCCCTGCGTGACGCTGTCGCTCCAGGTATAGCCTGCATGATAGCTGTCGATGTAGAGCACTTTCTTGCCGTGGTGAGCCACATGCGTGTTTGCTCGCTCATCACGTTCGCAACCATGAACGATCAGCGAAACAATCACGAGCATGAAAAGGTAACAGTATCGTTTTATCATCCCGCACCTGCCTGTGTGCCCAGTGTCACACGCGCACCTGTTCGATGGAAACTTCATCTGTTTCTGTTGCGGGCCCGGCTAAATCAGCACGAAGCCGCGCGGTGAAAGTGCTGCCTTCACCGATCTGTGAGTAGACTTTCATGCGGCCACCATGTGCCGCCACGATGCCCCGGCAAATCGCCAAACCAAGCCCCGTTCCCTTGACGAACCCCGAACCCACCACACCGGCATTCAGGGCAAACGCCTGGCCCAACTTAGCCACGGTTTCTTCTTCGATGCCCTCTCCGTTGTCACTGACGGCCAGATCAACCCAGGCATGTCCATCGTCTTCCACCATGGCCATGCTCA
>JANQFT010000646.1 GCA_028277685.1 Phycisphaeraceae bacterium | reverse complement strand
CCTGATGAGCAGCAGCGTGGTGCTGGGCGCCAGCGGGGCGACGGCCGCGGTGACCGGGGCGGATCTGGCGCCCAGCACCACGCTGCTGCTCATCAGGCTGTGACCGAACCCGGCGATCACCCCGCCGCCGAGGTAGAAACACAAATACCCAATCGGGCCCATGCGGTCTTCCATGTTGTTACCGAACACCCACAGGAAGAACATGTTCGCCACGATGTGTTCCCAGCCCTGGTGCAGGAACTGGTAGGTAAAAAACTGATACCAGGCCGGCTGCAGCGGGTCGAGCATGTAGATGTATTCCGGATCACCCTCCATCACACTACCGCCGGTGTAAACAAACGCCGCCACGTTGATCGCGATCAACGTGACATTCATCCACGGCGTGTGATTCAGGCGGCGATCTGTGCGAATCGGCAGAACTAACATGCGATCTTCCCGTTGAGCAGCGAAGAATAAACCGGCGGTGTCGGATTGTCGAATGCCGATTTTCGATCGTCGATTTCACGGATACATAGCACCATCATTATTCAATCGACAATCGGCATCCGAAAATCGTCAATGCAAGGGCGCATTGCTACTATTCCTTTACATTCGACCGAAAGGATTCCCATGGCCCTCACCCCATCCACCATGCAATCACTTGGTACCGCCGCCCCCGATTTCAGTTTGCCGAACGTTGATAACTCTGTCGTCAGCCTGGCAAACTTCGCCGGCAAACCGTTGCTCGTGGTGTTTATGTGCAACCACTGCCCCTTTGTGAAACACCTGGCGGACAAACTGGCCGAAGTCGGCAAGACACTGCAGGAGCGCGGCATGGGCGTGGTGGCCATCAGTTCCAACAACATCGATACCCATCCCGATGACAGCCCGGACAAGATGAAAACCGAAGCCGCCTTCCGCAGTTACACCTTCCCTTACTTGTACGACGAATCGCAGGACGTGGCCAAGGCCTACCGCGCCGCCTGCACGCCTGACTTCTTCATGTACGATGCAGAACACAAACTCGTCTACCGCGGTCAATTCGACGAAACCCGTCCCGACAACGGCACCCCCACCGGCAAAGATATCCTCGCTGCGGCGGATGCCGTGCTCGCCGGCCAGTCGATCACGTTCGAACAGCAGGCATCAGTCGGCTGCAACATCAAGTGGAAGCCTGGCAACGAGCCAGATTACGCCTAAGGCTTGAGCAAATCATAGCTGCGGCGTCCGCGCCGCAAGCCCCGCTACGCCATCGTCACACTCACGTTTGTCGCGTTCGCCAGGTTGTCTGATACCGGGCAACGCTGCTCAACCGTTTTCAGCAGTTTCACATTGGCTTGCGCATCAGCATCGGATTCAATCGCCACCTTCACATCGATGGTGTGGAATCCCGCGCGGCCGTCGACGGCCATACCGCGCAGCTTGGCCGGGTCGAGTGTGCCGCTGGCATCGCAGGTGAGTCTGGTGATGTTGATGTTCATCTCTTTGGCGACGATGCGGGCGACCACGTTCACGCAGCCGCACAACGCCGCCAGTTGATATTCAAGAGGATTCGCACCTTCATCACTGCCACCCATCGCGACGGGTTCGTCGATGATGATTTCGTGCTGGCGCGCTTTTGCACGCAACTGACTGGTGGTGTCTGCTTCTGCCTGTACGCGCATGGTGACTTCCGGCATGGTGTGCCTCCGTTCTGATTGGTGGTGAAGAAAATCGTTGTTGCCACCTGATCAGACACAGCTGGTGCGCGATGGTTACAGAAGAAAAGAAAATAGCGTATGGCGTGTAGGGTGGCGGAGGGAATGGAGCCGAGCGCGATGCTCGATACGCCCATACGCTATACGCCAAACTAACACCCCCGGGAGGACTCGAACCTCCGACCGCGGGATTAGAAATCCCGTGCTCTATCCAACTGAGCTACAGGGGCAGGTGTGTCGCTAAGAATACCGAAGCGGGTCTTAAGTGTCATCTGAAATGTCTGGCGTTTGTGTCACCCCGCTTGTCTTAGTCCGCTGAAGTTCAGGTTGATGTTCAGCGTTTGCCCTGCCGCACCAGTCAACGGGTCGGCAGTGTGTTCCAGGCGGCAGGTAAGCTTCTTCCCCGCCAAGCCATTCAGCACGGCGGTATCGCGAATGTAGAAACGATTCGGGCCAAGGTTGAACGCGAACTGATATCCCGCGGGAAGCAGTGCCGCTTCCATCGGGCCTGCCTGATGCTCCGCCGTACCGACCACCAGTACGCGCGGGAGATAATCCCCCAGATGCAAACTCGTTACCTCCCCCGCCGCCGTATTGGCCAGATCAATCGTCAACACATCCACCTGCTCCACACCGGCCTCATCCAGTAGCCCGCTGATGGTGCGCATCGGCACAATGTGGGTTACCCCATCATGCCCTGCGAGGGTTATCGCATCCGCATCGTGTGTTCCGATCGCGCAGTTGATCACGGTACTTTTCGGACGATTCGCTTGCAGGTCTTTCAGGTAGCTTGGCTGCGCCTCGATGCACATACCACGCCAACCACGTTGTTCAAGCACCAGCGTGCTGCTGAACCGACGCCCATCGCGACAGCCCACCTCCACGAAGTAGCCCCGTCGTTGATCGCCGAACATCGCATCCAGCACTGCGTCTTGTCCATACTGTGAGAAAAAAGCCATGCAAACATCTCCCGATGATCACGCGTGATCGCCTGCAGTGATCATCGGTCGAAACGAGGCATGGTCATGAATGGAGATGGGGCTGTATCTCGTTAATCGAGTTTGGCAACCTCCGCCATGTCGATCAGTGGCAAGCCCAGTGGGCCATGCGTTTCGTTTTGCTCCCTGATCAGGTCGGCGAAACGATCAGGATCAACCCATTCAACATGGGCATCCGCAAACAGAACGTTCCTTCCCGCCGGATGACTCTCGCGAAACACCCCGAAGGCCATGATTGTCTGCGAAGGGAGAGCAATATCACTAAGCTGAAGGTAACGTGGTGAATCCGTATCAGTCTGATCGTACGCATGCGCGAAGATGTAACCGCCGTAGCGATAGACCGTGCGGCTGTTACCTTCAACCATGGCAGGAAGCATCATAAGCTCTGCTTCATTGTCCCACGGACTACGCAGCATGGCACCGTCATCGTCGATGTATGACGAATGAGTGATATGCAACGGAAGTTGACCCTGGTAATCCGCCGCGTATTCATGGAGCACTATAGCAATCTGCCGTAATTGCGATGCGTCGACGATGCGTCTAGCCTGCTCGCGCGCTTTGGCCAGGGCGGGCATGGTGATCGCCGCCAACCCCGCACACATCAAGATCGAAACAGCAAACACGATGGCCAACACAATCAATACGACCTTTGTCGTGTTCGACTTCTTCGCCACTGCCGCAGCATTGGGCGCAGCATCTGGCTGCGGCGGAACAGGTGGTGGTACTTGCGACATGATGAATACCCCTGCACAGTGTTTTGTTTGGTTTGCATCAAGTGTACCTGAATCTCACGCCCACGGCTGCAACCTGATACAGTAACAGCATGGCCAGACGCTCCGCATCATCCGGAACACCCGCAATCAACCTGCGCGACAAATCGCGCGGCACTCGTATTCAAAAAGCCCTCGCCGATGCCGGTGTCGGGTCACGCCGCGCATGCGAACAGATGATTGCCGACGGCCTGGTTACCGTGAACGGGCAAACCGTCACCGAATTGCCCGCATGGGTGAACCTGGATGAAGACCGCATTGTGGTCGACCATCGGGTGATTTCATCCGGCGGCGGACGCGCTTCGGGGGGGCGAAGAAGTCGTTTGTATCTGATGGTGTACAAACCGCGCGGCGTCATCAGCACCAACAGCGACCCCCAGGGTCGCAAGCGCGTGATCGACCTGGTGCCCCATAAGGACCGCCTGTATTGCGTGGGCCGGCTCGACGCTGAATCCAGCGGACTCGTGCTGCTGACCAACGATGGTGATCTGTGCAATCGCCTCACGCACCCCAGCTTCGGCGTGCCGAAAACTTACCTGGTGACCATCAAAGGACGACTTGATGAAGACGACATCGAGAAGCTTCGCAAAGGCATTTACTTAGCGGAGCGACGTACCGGCGGTGCGGTCAAAGCGAAGGCGGCCAACGTGGTGGTGAAAACGCGCGATGTTGATCGCAGTGTGGTGGAAATCACCTTGCGGGAAGGCCGCAACCGAGAGATTCGTCGCATGCTGGTTCGGCTGGGTCACCCGGTCAAACGCTTGCGTCGTATCGCGATCGGTCCGGTGAAATTGAAGGGCCTTGCATCAGGCCACTGGCGTGAACTCACCCGCGTTGAAGTGAACGCCTTGAGAAAAGCCGCCCCGGCGCAGAAGTAGCCAGCGGTGTGGCTCGCATAGCACCTCAATCTTCTGTGGGCGGAGGCGGTTCAGTTCCCCACACATCGTGCCACGCCCGGGTGATGCCTGTGAACTGCTTGATCTTCGCATCCGGTTTGTCGAGCGTGCCTGTCACCCGCACGGTGATGATCTGATCGCGAAAACCCTTGATCAGTTCCGTGATGGGGCCAAGCTCCAACCCTTGCGGATTACTGCTGGTAAGCGTGAGGTCGAGCGATTGCGTGCCGGTGTTGAGTGTACCCCCACCACTGAGTCGCATGTTCGGCGATTCGATCAGCAGACGTTCGAACGTGACCTCATCCTTACGAACGTAGTAACTCATCATCGCCTTGTTGAAGTTGCGCGATACAGGCAGTTGCAGATGCGTCAGTTGCAGTACCCCCAAAGACAAAGGTAACTCGTACATCTCTGCTTCGCGTATCTGCACGTCACCGCGACCACGGAGCTTGCCTGGCTTATCCCACACGCCCTGCACATCCAGACTGGCGGAGACCAATCCCTTCATGGGTTTGGTCTCCGCCATATTTTGCTGATTGTCGGCCTGATCTGGCTGAACATCTTTCTTAGGTCGATCCACCACCAACTCACTGAGGCTCACATCGCTCAGCGCCAGACGGAACTGGTACGCCTTATCGTCCAGCCCCAACCGACCGCTGCCGCCCACGGTACCCTCGGCACAGTGACCTTTCATGACGGGAATGACCACCTGCTTACCATCGGGGCTGCTGTGCGCAAGGGCTTTGAAGTCACGTATTTTGCGGTCGAGCACCTGCATCTGCTGGACGTTGGCATCGATGGCCACATGCGGCCACGCCTGCCCCACGCGTTGCTCGGCTTTAAGTTTGAACTCACCTGTCAGATGACTGACAGGCACGCCGACATTCAGTTCGCCATCACGCAAGGCCACCGTGCCCTGAACGTACGCACTACGCCCTGTTTTGGCATCCGGCAACAGATCCACGTTGGACAGTTCGATCTCATAGGCGCCGCCCATCTTGACCCGCTTCAGCACATCCAGCAGCGGCTTGGGTAACACCTGCTTGAGGTCATCGGTGATCTGGTCACCCTTGGCGTTGATTAAAAGTTGCGCCTCTACATCACTGCTGTGCGTGACCTTGCCTGATGCACTGACGAGTGCGGTGCCCAATTTGCCGCCCAGTTTCTTGAGCGTCACCAGGTTCGGCTCCGCAATCACGGTGCCGCTGGCTTTGGTCAATCGCACGCGTTGCCCATTGTGATTCACCTCCAACGATTCAGGATGCACCGTGAGGGTGTAGTCCGGTTTGCCCCCAGTGGTGTAGGTGAAGTCGATGTCCGCATCGAATAAGCCTTCAGGTTGCCGATCCTTCCAGAGCTTACGCAAAAAAGTGACATCATTGAATGGTGCCAGCAGGTCAAGTACACGATCCTGAAACTGCATGTCGCGCGCGGCGGCCTGAAGGCGAATTGTCGGTGCTTTCGGGTCGGCCCAATCGGCTGAACCGTTCAACTCAATCTGAGATACGCCCTGCCGGGCACGAACGCTTTGAATCAACATGCGTTTGAGACTGATACCGAGTTGGCCCGACAGATCAGATAGTGCATACCCCGGTGAACCCGGTCGTGCGGTCGCGCCAGCCAGATCAATCGCCAGATCAATATCCGCCTTGCCGTTCTTATCCGCGAAGATGCGGCCATCCACGTCAATCGTGCCGGCTGCGTTGAGTTTCTCCAACCAAGCGATCTGCGGCCCTTTGAGTACCTCGTCAAGCACATCATGTAACAGCGCATCCACCGGTAGTTTGCGGGCTTTGAGGCGCAGCTTCGGCTCAGTTCGTTGATTCCCCTTGGGCAGAAGTACCTCGCCATCCAGCACACCGGTGCCCCCGTTAAGGCCTTCCAGTTGCACATCACTGAAGGTCACGGCGTCGGCGTTCACCTGCAGACGCCCACCTGTCACCCGCACCGGATACGGGAAGAAACGAAACGTGCAACTGGCCTGGTTCAGTGTCAGATCGACGGTAATTTCAAAACGTTCTTCAAGGCCCGGTGGCCGTTTCAGATTGACCACCACGTTAGCGCGACCGCCCAACGAAAACGGCTGAACCGCGAGTTTCTGTTCAAGGCCGCTCAACAGAATTTCAAGTCGCAGCCGTTGGGCTTGCTCATCGTCGTCCAGCATCAACAGTTGATTGCGATATGTCTCCGCTTCAAGCTGCAACTTGGCGTGCTGGTCAGCCGGCTGATAGTGCCCCAGTTTCAGCAATGCGTTGTATGCAGGCTTGTGAAAGAACAGATCGAGCGCTTCCTTGCGGGTATCGTCAAACGCATCGTACAACGCCTGGTCCAAGGGCAGATCAACCGCGGTGACCACCAGGTCGATACCGGCATCCGGCCCCGGCGGTTTGACTGAACCGGAAATGGTAACCGTACCCCCACCGGGCGTATCGCCAGTCAGGCTCTTGACCTCAACCGCTTCGCGATTGAACACCACCAGGCCGCGACACTTTGTAAGGGGGTACTTGAATCGATGGTAATAACCGGTGCCGCCGATGATGGTGGCCTGGCCGGTGTAATCGAGGGCATCGTCTTCTGCGGTGCGCCAAAGCGCCATCGATACCCGCAACCTGCCCACCGGCGTGAGCATGCGAAACACTTCCTGCACCGGCGCGGGCAAGGCAAAGATGTAACGCGGCTGTTCGGGAATATCAAACTCCGTGGTGCGCAGAGTCAGACGCATCGGTGCATCAGCGCGGTACCCATCGATCTGCCCGTCAATCTGGTAGACAAGATCCTCGATCCGTCCGACCAGTTCTTTCACTTCAATGCGCTGCGCAGCAAAGATCAACGATCCCTTCACGTTGGTCATGCGGAAGCGAGACTCATCGGTACCCAGTTGTGGCAAGGTCAGGCCAACATCGTCCAGTTCAACCTGCGTGTACCAACCGTCGGATGGGCTGTACCTGAAACTCACTTCAGGCAGTGTGCCCCCCGGTTCGAACTGTGCCCACTGCTCACGCACGCTGACCGGCAGCAACCTGCGATAATCATCGGTGAACTTCAGCCCCTGAAGACGAAACGCGGCCGTGCGATTCGGTAAATCGAACGTGCCGACCAGTTCAGCTGTCTCCTCAGACTCAGACTTCACATCATCGGTGCGACGCAGTGCTAACTGATACCGTCCTCGTTGACGCACATCGGGTACCAACTGCCCTGTCAATGCAGCCTGACCCTTCAACCGATACTCACCCTTTTCCACGACGCCGTAGCGAAAGCGACCTTCGGAAAACCACATGCTGGGTAGTCGCTCGGTTTCGGTTTCACCCGCTGGCGCGATCTTCAACATCTCAAAGTTCGACGTGCGCCGGTCCAGGTCTTCGGTTAAAGAGACGACCGGCTCACCCAGACTGATGGCGGTGGGATCAAGACGACCGAACAGGGCCGTGGCCCAATCAAAGGTCAGCGTCACCCGGCTGGCGCGGAAAAGTTCTGACGCTTCGGCGCTAACCATGCCATCGACGGTGAATCGCACATCGTTCAACGTGACACGACCGCGCAATTCGAAGTCGGCCGACTCGATATGAACATTCGCACCGGATAGACCTTTGAGCACCACCTTCGCCCGCGCCACAAGATATGTACTGCTGGTGAAATAGGCATACGCACCCCAGCCAATGCCGAGCAGCACGGCCAAAACGATCAGACGCCGACGCAGACTGCTGGGCCGGCGATCAGAAGAGGTTGATGGGCGGTCGGCTTTTGCCAATACGTCACGTCTCGCTCAAAGCGCCATGCTTGCCGCGGAGAAGCAGCGGTAGCATTGTATCCCTGCGATCATGCGGGCGCGCACCGCATCCAGTGGATATATCGGCAAACCACAGCGCGCGTGACGAATCGCTTGGGACCAGCCATCCCACCTGAGCACAAATACTTATCTATCAAATATTTATGCCTTGGCGTATTTCGCAGCGAACACACTGCGACCTGCTGTGCGTTTCACCCGGCCGTTCGCCGCCAGACCTTCAAGCAGTTTGAAAATCGTCTCTGCATCGCCACCGGTGGCCTCAGCGATGCGATCGACCGTCTGCCCGCCGCGCGTGCGTTTGAGGTGAGAGAGCACCTTCTTCTGCAGGCCAAGGATATCGTTCGCCGCCACCTTACCGGCTTGCACGCCCGGTTGATGGTATGCGTTGATGTTCACCAGCGTGGCGTAGAAGCCAACCGCCCTTTCGTACAGCGTGATCAGCACGCCGACGTGGTATGCATCGACGCGCGGGATGGTGATGGTCATCGACGCGCGACCGTTATCGCTCAGCGCAGTGCGCGTACCCAGCAGGAAACCGCGCAGGTAGTCTCCGCTGGTCACGTCAGGTTCTTTTTTCGGATCGACTAACACGTGGTCATCGCCATCTTCCAGCGCTTCGATGAACGTCACGAAGAAATTGGCCACGCCATCGCGCAGTTGCTGCACGTAGGCATGCTGGTCGGTTGAACCTTTGTTGCCGTACACACTCAGGCCCTGCTCGACCACGCGGCCGTCCAGGTCGCAAGCCTTGCCCAACGATTCCATGATCAACTGTTGCAGATATCGCGCGAACAGCAGCAGGCGATCACGGTATGGCAGCACGACCATGTCCTTACCGGCC
>JANQFT010000533.1 GCA_028277685.1 Phycisphaeraceae bacterium | reverse complement strand
TGAAGAAACGGCGCTGATCGAATCGTTGGAAGGGCACCGTGGCGAGCCGCGTAACCGCCCACCGTTCCCGGTCGACACTGGTTTCATGGGTCGGCCCACCGTGGTGAACAATGTCGAAACTCTTTGCTGGGCTGCGTGCATCATGGCCAAGGGTGCGGCCTGGTTCAAGAGCGTCGGCACCGACAACAGCAGCGGCTTCAAACTGTTCAGTGTATCGGGCGATTGCGATCGTCCTGGCGTGTACGAACTGCCGCTCGGCATCAGTGTGCGCGAGTTGTTGGAAGAAGTCGGCGGCGACAACGCGAAGGCGGTGCAGATCGGCGGTGCGTCGGGTCGTTGTGTGCCCGAAACGGAATTCGACCGACTGATCGCGTTCGAAGATATCTCCACCGGCGGATCGGTCATGGTGTTCGGCCCGGGGCGCGACATGCTCGACGTGGCGGAAAACTTCCTCGAATTCATGTGCGAGGAAAGCTGCGGTCAATGCACGCCCTGTCGTGTGGGTAACGTGAAACTGCTCGACGGTGTACACATGCTGAAAGACGGCCAATGCAGTGCGGCGTACCTGCGCGAACTCGTGTCGCTGGGCGCGTCGATCCAATTGGCCAGCAAGTGTGGCCTCGGTCAAAGCAGCGCGAACGCATTTTTGTCCATCGTCGAACACTTCCAGGATGAAATCATGGGCCGCACGGTCGAGCCTGTTTGATTTAGCCCCCTCTCCCTTGAAGGGAGAGGGTTGGGGCGTGTCCACCGTAGCTCCCGAGCGAAGGTGGATGAGGGCGAAACTCGCCTCCCCGCAGTACCAAGGAGCCAACCATGGCCAGTAAACCGATACTCGAAGAAACATCGCGCGCTCCGCATAGCGTGCAGCGTCAGAAGATAGATGCCGGCGATGTCGGCGCGATCGGCGGAAAGGTCACCGTCACTATCGACGGCGACGATCTGCAGGTTCCCATGGGCACCACCATTCTTGATGCATGCCGTCAGCATGGCATTCGTGTGCCCACGTTGTGCCATCATGAAGACCTTTGCATCGCCGGTGTGTGTCGCGTGTGCGTGGTCGAAGTGGAAGGTCAACGCACCTTACAGGCGGCATGCGCGTATCCAATTATGTCGCCCATCAAGGTGCATACGCATACACCGAAGGTGCGGCGTGCACGAAGGCATGTGATCGACCTGCTGCTCAGCGAACACTACGGCGAATGCTACGCGTGCGGCCGCAACAATAACTGCGAACTGCAAGGACTGGCGAAGGAATACGGTGTTGACTTCTTCCGCTTCGGTCACCCCGAAGAAGCTGTGTTCGAGCAGGACCATTCCAGTCATTCCGTCGTGCGCGACATGAACAAGTGCGTGCTCTGTCGACGGTGCATCCGCACGTGCATCGACCTGCAGGAAGTGGGCGTGCTGGAAGTGCTTGGCCGCGGACCGGAGTCGCATGTCACCACGTTCATGGATAAGCCGCTGGCGGAAGTGGTGTGCATCAACTGTGGCCAGTGCATCAACCGTTGTCCCACCGGTGCGCTGCGGGCGAACGATCCGACCGATGAAGTATGGGCGGCGATCGATGACCCTGAAAAGCACGTCATCATGCAGACGGCCCCCTCGCCGCGTGCGGGCATTGGCGAATGCTTTGGCTTAGAACCCGGCCAACCGCTCACGTTCGAGATGAACACCGCGCTGCGTCGTTGCGGGTTCGACAAGGTGTTCGACACCAACTTCACTGCCGACCTCACCATCATCGAGGAAGGCACAGAACTCATCCTGCGGCTCTACAAGGCGCTGGTCGAAAAAGACGAATCGATCGCGCTACCGCAGCTCACCAGTTGCTCGCCCGGCTGGGTGAAGTTCCTCGAACACTTCTACCCCGAGTTCATCCCGAACCTGTCGACCGCCAAAAGCCCGCAACAGATGTTCGGCGCATTGCTGAAAACGTGGTACGCCAAACTGAACAACCTCGACCCGGCCAACATCGTGTCGGTCGCGCTCATGCCATGCTCGGCGAAGAAGTTTGAGTGCAATCGTCCCGAGATGAGCGACAGCGGGTACAAGGATGTTGACTACGGCCTGACCACGCGCGAACTGGGCAAGATGATCATGGAAGCCGGCATCGACCTGCCCAAGATGCCCAAGAGCGACTTCGACGATCCGTTCGGCACGGCCACCGGCTCTGGTGTCATCTTCGGTGCGACCGGCGGCGTGATGGAGGCGGCCCTGCGCACCGTCATCGAACTGGTCACCGGCAAGAAAGTCGAATCCATCTTCGAACATGCCGACATCATTCCCGTGCGCGGGTTCGAAGGCGTGCGTTATGTCGAACTGCCAATCAACGAGGTTGGTCCGGTACCGGAACTGATCGCGCACCTGGTGCCCGATTGGAACTGGCTGAAAGGCGCGACGGTGAAGGTCGGTGTGGCCCACGGTACGGCGAATGCCAAGAAGGTGATGGAAGACATCAAGGCTGGCGGCAAGTTCAGTGAATGTCACTTCATCGAATTCATGGCCTGCCCCGGTGGTTGCCTTGGTGGCGGCGGTCAGCCGATTCCGACCAACCCCGAAATCCGCGCCGCTCGCGCGAAGGCGATCTATTCGGAGGACCATGCGTACGACGTCCGCAAGAGCCACGAGAACCCGGCCATCACCAAGATTTACACCGAGTTCCTCAACGAAGGCCCGTGTGGGCACTTGTCGCACAAACTGCTTCACACGGATTACACCCCGCGCGGCAAGTACATCGGCTAGGAGAAGGCATCGAGGCACGTAGGCACGAAGCATCAACTGCGGCTTCCGAGCCGCAGAAATCCGTAGCGCCCTGGCCCATCGTAGCCAGTTGTGCGATGCCGGGTTCCCTTGCGGGGCTCGGCATCTTTTTAGATGAACTGGTACATTATCTGTCACAGGTTGGGGGTAACGAGTTGTAGGTCGGGGCCTGCCCCGACATCCGCACAGGGTTTATCGTCGCAAAGGGTGTCATGGTGACGCAAGCCACGGAAGAACCATCCCCCATGCATACACTGCTCGGCAAGGTCGAATGCTTCGCTACGCTCGATGCGGACAGCCTGAACCTGCTCAGCGAGAAGATGCGCGTGGTGCAATATCAGCAGGGCGATGTGGTTTGCCGCGAGGGTGATCCGGCTGAATGGATGTTTGTCGTGGAGTCCGGCGAACTGGCCGTGATGAAACGTGCCGAAGATGGCACCACGTCCGTGCAGGTGGCGTCGCTGGTGTCGGGCGACTTTGGCGGCATGATGAGTCTGTTTGAAAATCGACCGCGCTCGGCTGACCTGGTTGCGCGCACCGGCAGCACGCTCTGGGTACTCGACCACGACACATTCAATCACCTGCTCGAAACCAACGGCACATTCAGTCGGCATGTCCTGGCGTTCATGAGTGAGAGACTGCGCCGCGATACGGGTGACTTGGCCAAGACGTT
Organism: Phycisphaeraceae bacterium; assembly: GCA_028277685.1. Classification (GTDB taxonomy): domain Bacteria; phylum Planctomycetota; class Phycisphaerae; order Phycisphaerales; family Zrk34; genus JANQFT01. The sequence goes on along the minus strand of JANQFT010000533.1, from coordinate 4,642 downwards.
GAGCTACGTTTCGGTTAGCGGCCTCGATGAAATCTACGCCGCCTGTTCCGCTGAGGAACGACTGATTCTCGACACGATCAACCGCAAAGTCGCCGCGTCAGAATCGCTGCCCAGTCTCACCGATTTCTTGTTCGAATCGCTACGTAAGATCTCGCCGACCAACCGCGTGGCTCTGGCGTTCGTGGAAGAGGGCGAACATCGTGTGGTGGCGCACTACGCCCGGGCAGATTATGAACCAATGCTGTTGAAGGCCGGTTACGCCGAGGACCTCACCGGCAGTTCACTGGCGAAGGTGATTGAGTCCGGCCAGCCACGGGTGATCAACGACCTGCAGCAATACCTGGCTGACCATCCGCGCAGCAGCAGTACTGCGTTGGTCGTGCGCGAAGGGCTTCGTTCATCGATGACCTGTCCGTTGCATGTGGATGGTCGCAACGTGGGGTTGCTGTTTCGCAGTTCCACCCAGCCGCATGCATACGATGAACACCAAGTGCGCTTGCAGCAGGCGATCGCAGAGAGTTTAAGCCAGGCGGTGGATAAGGCCTTCCGCATCGAACAACTCACCGAAGCCAATCGCGCATACACCGAGATGCTGGGCTTTGTCAGTCACGAACTGAAGAACCCCGTCGCCTCAATGGTGATGGATGCGAAGCTGCTGGCCCAGGGCTACCTCGGCGAACTGACCGACAAGCAGAAAGACAAGATTGAACGCAGCATCGCCAAGGGTGAATACCTGCTCGGGTTGGTGCGCGAATACCTCGACTTAGCCCGCATCGAAAGCGGCAACCTGAAAGCCAACTTCACGGAAGATGTCGACTTCATCGACAAGGTGATCGAACCCGCCATCGACATCATCGACCCGCAGCGAGAAAGCAAGGACATGACCTTCGATCTGCTGTTACCCGACGGGCGACCCACCGTCGCGTGTGATGTGGACATGCTGAAAATCGTGTTGGTGAACCTCATCGGTAACGCGGTGAAGTACGGCAACGAGGCGGGGCAGGTGAAAGTCACCGTGCGACATACCGATACGCAGTTCCGCGTCAGTGTTTGGAATGAAGGCCCGGGCTTCAGCGATGCGGAAAAACCGAAACTTTTCCGTAAGTTCAGTCGACTTGACTCGCCCGAACTTCGCAAGCAAAAGGGCACCGGTGTCGGCCTGTATAGCTGCTGGCAAATCGTGCAACTGCACGGCGGACATATTCGCGCACGTTCCATGGAAGGTGAATGGGCGGAATTTTATTTCTACATCCCCCAGCCACCTCAGATGTTGAAGGCGGATGTTTGATGGATCTGATTGTCTTAGCGCATCCGAATGCCGACAGCTTTAACCATGCAATTGCTTCACGAATTAGCTTGACGCTTGACCAACTCAAACGGCCTTTCGTTACGCATGACCTGTATGCTGATCAATTTCCTCCGGCTCTACCTGCGGCTGAGATCGAGCGCGGCGCGGAATTGCCTGAAGTGATTCAGCGGCATTGCGAACAGCTCGTCGCAGCCGAGTGTATCTATATTGTTCATCCGAATTGGTGGGGTATGCCCCCAGCGGTGATGAAAGGATGGATTGACCGCGTGTTCCGTCCTGGCGTGGCGTATCGTTTTAGTGAGGGCGACAGCGGCGAGGGGGTCCCCTGCGGTTTACTTCACGCCAGGGATGCGGTGATTTTCAATACATCAAACACCTCGGCCCAAAGAGAACAATGTATCTTTGGTGATCCGCTTGACCGAATCTGGCGCGAGTGTGTTTTCGGTTTGTGTGGTGTCGAGCGTGTCCATCGTCGGATGTTCGAGACGGTGGTGACCAGCACGACGAATCAACGTGATTGTTGGCTGAACGAGGTCGAGCAGCTTGTGTGCGAGGTATCGGCTGGTACGATCGAGCCACGTACCGTGATTGGTTAAATCGGATAGAATGTATCAGGGTTAACATTAATCGTCATCGTGGAGCATGACATGACCAAGCATCGCATCGTCGGCATTCAGGTTTCGGATCGCGTTCGCAACGCTGGCGGCTTGCAGAACGTGTTCACCGAGTATGGTTGCAACATCAAGACCCGCATCGGCCTGCATCCGGTCAACGGCAACTTCTGCTCGCCCAATGGCCTGGTCGTGCTGGAACTGTTCGGCGATGAAGCCATCTGCGACGAACTGGTCGGCAAGATCAAAGCTGTCGAAGGCACGAACGTGCAAGAGATGGTGTTTGATATGGTCGACGCGTAAGTCGCCACACGCGGCTAATGCTGTTTTTGTAACTGCTGGTAGGCTTCCATCGCTGCGGGGAACGGTTCGAGCGCGCGCTCGAAAATGCCCAGCGTGTATGCGATGCACATGCCGTAGTTGGTAATCGGCACGTTGGCTGCGCGGCACTTCATGATGCGGCTGAGCATCGACCGACGGTTGTGCACGCACGACCCGCAATGCACGCACAGTTTGTATTCCGCCAGATCTTCTGGGAAGTCGTGCCCCTGGTAGTGTGTGAATTCCAGTTGACCGCCCACGTACTGGCGTAACCAGCGCGGGATTTTCACGCGGCCGATGTCATCACCAATCGCGTGATGCGTGCAGGCTTCCGCGATCAACACACGATCACCCGGCTGCAAGTTGTCGATGGCGAGTGCACCTTCCACAAACGCGGTCAGGTCGCCCTTGTTGCGTGCGAACAGGATACTGAAACCGGTCATCTTGATGTTACGTGGCACGTCGGCGCTGACTTTCAGGAAGGCCTGCGAATCGGTGACCACCAATGCGGGCGGACGGTTCAGCCGTTCCAACGCATCGCGCAGTTCGCGTTCCTTCACCACCATGCAGTAGGCATCGTTGTCCAGTAGGTCGCGAATCGTCTGCACCTGTGGCAGGATCAATCGGCCCTTTGGGGCTTCCATGTCGATTGGCACAACGAGTACGACCAACTCGCCCGGTGGAATCAGATCGCCCACGATCGCGGGAGCGTTCACAAAGTCATCCGGTGCCGCTTTGATCAACGCTTCGCGCAGATCGAGCACACCCGTACCATCGATCGCGGTCGTTTCCACCGTGGTGATTTTTTTCGCTTGTAATTGATCCACCAAAGCCGCTCGCGGTTTCGCGCAATCACACTTGTTAAACACCACAATCACTGGAATGTTGTCCCGTTGCAGACGCTCAACCAGCCCCCGTTCGAACTCATCCCACTGCCCCTCCGGTGCGACGATGATGCCCACATCGGTACGATCAAAAACCTGTTTCGTTTTCTCGACCCGCTGTTCGCCCAACGCACCCACATCATCGATCCCCGCCGTATCGATGAACAACACCGGCCCGATCGGCAGCATCTCCATCGGTTTCTCAACCGGATCGGTCGTCGTACCGGCCACATCGGAAACGATGGATACGCTCTGCTTCGTCAGCGCATTGAGCAGTGAACTCTTGCCTGCATTGCGCCGGCCGAAGATGCCGATGTGAAGTCGATTGGCTTTGGGGGTGCTTTGCATTGTCGATCTTCGATTTTCGATTTTCGATTTTGTTACAGATCGAAAAACGGCAATGGTTTCATCCTGGTCGGTTGTTGTGATTCATCTGGGATGAACCCAATCGAGTCACGGCTTCCGGTGTCACCAACTGATCAAACTGCGCCTCGGTCAGGTCGGTCAACTCGACAGCCACTTCTTTGATGTTACGTCCACTTTCGTTCGCCGTCTGCGCGATGCGTTGCGCGGTTTCGTATCCCAGTGTATCGACGAGTGCCGTAACCGTCGCGGTTGCTCCCGCCACGTGTTGGGCACACGTTTTGGGGCAACCCTCTATGCCCGTCACGCAGTGTTTGGTGAACGTTGTGCAGGTATTGCGTAGCAGATCGAGCATGGTCAGCAGGCTGTCGGCGATCAACGGCATGAATTGATTCAACTCAAGGTTGCCCCCAGAACATGCCTGCATGAGTGCCTGGTCGTGCGCGCTTGATGCGATGGCAGCCTGACCTACCGCTTCGCAGATGACCGGGTTCACCTTACCGGGCATGATGGACGAGCCGGCCTGTTTCGCGGGGAGGGTGATTTCGCCGAGGCCTGCATCGGGACCGCTGCTCATCAGACGCAGATCGTTACTCACCTTCAGAAGATTCGATGCAAACGCTCGAAGGATGCCGCTGACTTCGATGAACGGGTCGGTGTTCTGTGTGGCGTCGATCAGGTTTTCCGCGCGGGCCAAACCCATGCCGGTGATGTCACGCAGGTGTTCTGTCGCGCGAAAGATAAACTTCCGGGGGGCGCCGAGGCCGGTGCCGATGGCGGTGCCGCCGAGGTTCACCACCCGCAGGCGCTCTTCGCATTTGTATACCCGCCAGCGATCGCGCGCAAACGCTTCGGCATACGCGCCCATCTGGCGGCCAAGTGTGGTCAACACCGCATCCTGCATCTGCGTCCGCGCCACCTTTATGATGTCCGCCAGTTCCTTTTCCTTGGCTTGGAAGGCATCGACGAGTGCTGTGATATCACGTTCGAGTTGACGCAGTTGCGCGATGGCCGCCACCTTCAACGCAGTAGGGTAGGTATCGTTGGTTGATTGATGCAGGTTGATGTCGTTGAGAGGGTGCAGTTTCACCCCCTCTCCTTTCAAGGGAGAGGGTGAATTGGCTCCTCTCCCCCGAGAGGGGGAGAGGCTGGGT
>JANQFT010000396.1 GCA_028277685.1 Phycisphaeraceae bacterium | reverse complement strand
GATATCGCGAAGGAGCCGGACTTCCTCGACCGCACCGGCAGCCTCGCTTCGGCTGAGGGCCAACAGCAACTGAGCTATTTTTGTGTGCCGATTCGGATTGATGATCGGGCGATCGGGGCACTGAGCGCCACCAAACCGTTTGCAGATGGTGCCACCCTTGCCGCCGATGCGCGGCTGCTTTCCATCCTCACCGCCAACATCGCACAGGCGATCCACATCAGCGAGCTTGTCAAACGAGAAAAGGAATCCTGGCTCGAAGAAACGAACCTGTTGCGCGAAAACCTGCGCACGCGCTATCAGTTCGAGAATATCATCGGCACCAGTCAGGCGATGATGGATGTGTTCGGTACCATCGGGCAGGTCGCGGCCAGTCGTGCCACGTGCCTCTTGCTCGGTGAGACCGGCACCGGCAAAGAGATGATCGCCAAAGCCATCCATTACAATTCGCCGCGCAAGGACATGCCGTTCATCCGCGTGAACTGCGGGGCACTCAGCGAGCAACTGCTGGAAAGCGAATTGTTTGGTCACGTGAAGGGTTCCTTCACCGGTGCGATTCGTGATCGTGCGGGTCGATTCGAAGCGGCCGACGGCGGAACAATTTTCCTCGATGAAGTGGGTACGCTCGATCTGCAACTTCAGGTGAAGCTGTTGCGTGTGTTGCAGGAACGAGAGTTCGAACGTGTGGGCGATCACAAGACGATCAAGGCCGATGTGCGGGTGATCGCGGCGACCAACCTGGACCTGCAGGAAGAGGTGCGCAAAGGCTCATTCCGCGAAGACCTGTATTACCGGCTGAACGTGGTCACCGTCTATCTGCCGCCGTTGCGGAATCGACGCGAAGACATCCCGCTGCTGATCGACCACTTTCTCGATAAGTACAACAAGGAGAACGATCGGTCGTTGCGAAAAATCAGTCGTGAGTTGATGAACACTCTGTTGCGTTACCCCTGGCAGGGCAACGTGCGCGAGTTGGAGAATGCTGTTGAACGCGCGGTGGTGCTATCGACCGGTGAGGAATTCACCGAAGAACTGCTGCCGATGCAGATTCGTATGTTCGCCCAGCAGGGCCGCGACAAGGTGATGGCCGAAACGATCGAGTCGCTTGCCCGCAAGCTCAGCGAACAGGCGATCGAAGAATACGGCATGCGCGAAGGTGAAATCTACAGCCTGGTCATCAACGAGGTGGAAAAACAACTGATCACCCGCGCCCTCGACCGCAATGGTGGCGTGAAAACACGCAGTGCTGACTTCCTTGGCATCAACCGCAATACGCTGAACAAGAAAGTGAAAGAACTCGACATCGCGGCGGAAGATTGATGTTCTTCAGTCCTTCGCGCACCACACGGTGAACCATGGCGGGGCAACCATTTTGTAATGACACCACGTTCCAGGGGCATCGTCGGTCAGCTCCCAGGCGTCCTCTTCCAGGCGCATGATACGAAAACCACGCTCGGCCAATCCGGTCAGCACGGTGCCGAGTGTTTGCCGATATTCGATCGGCGGGGGGACGCGATTGCGATCTCCGGTGGCGCCACGGTAGAAAAAGTCTTCATCCCTGGCATGCAGCTTCTCACCCTGCACATAAGGGCGGTTCAAGGGATATCCCGTGCCGTCCCATGTGTCGGCACGCATGCCATGGGTGAAAGGATTGGCGAATGTCAGTTGATAGATGCCATTGGATCGCAGCACGCGCGCGACCTGGTCGAACACTTTTCGGCAGTCGGGAACAAAGTTGATGGAGTAAGGCTGATAGACCACATCGAAAGCACTTTCGCTGAGCGATGATAAGTCACGCATGTCTGCCTGAAGCGTTTTGATGGATACGTTGTAATGATCCGCAGCGCGCTGGTCGCTTTTTAGTTGCGAGGCTGAGAGGTCGACGAGCGTGACATGGGCTCCGAGCATGGCGAAGGCGCAGGTTTGGTGTCCGCCGCCGGAAGCGAGGCAAAGCACATCGCGGCCATCGAGTGTTCCCAGGTGGCCATCGATCTCAAAACGCCTACTGGCGGTTTCATGCGTGAAGGTGAGGTCGGGTCGAGTGAGAAGTGCTTCGACTTCTCCCAGGCAGTCCCAGCGTTGCGTGTTGTACTTGGCGATCTCGTCCATGGCTCAACTCCATCACAAACGTGCGAGCTGAGCATCTTCGTGTCTGGCCGGTTGATATGCAATGTGAATTATTACGCGCCCTTGCTGGCTGCGGTTTCCGGCTTGCATAGTTCGGCCAATGATGGGTGCTTGGCCATCATTAAATCATACTGATACATCGGATCAAACATTCGCTTTGGCAGGTGGCTGGTGTCGAGCACGTGAGGTAGTTCGCACACCACCATTTTGGATCGGGCACGTGTTCGATCACCTGCGTTCAGATGATCGCATCGCAGGTGTTGTCCGGACGATGGTGGTGATGGACGCCTCCCTCGGCAACGGCTGGTCATTACAATCGATACAACCGTTACCGCCCCCTCCATCGTCATAATCCAGCGGAGACTTGAACACGAGTTTCTAGCGTCCAAGCAGCACGACGAGCAGCACCACCAACAGAATCAGATTCAGGCCCACCGACAGCATCAACCAGATACGCAGCTGCTGGGTAGCAGCCTGGATGGTGCCAAGCGATGGTGCTTCAGCTACCACGCGTGCTTCGACCGCAGCCAGGTTCGCGATCGATGCACCGCGGTCGGCGTGAATCGGTGGTCGGCCTTCCGCTACGGCACGCAGGTCTTCCAGTAACTCCACCGCGGTGGGGTAACGTTCTTCGGGCGACTTGGCCATCAGCATTTCTACGATCATGCTGACGCCCGCGGTGAGTTCCGGTCGGTGATGGTCCGGCGGGGTGATCGGCTGCGAAACGTGCTGACGTAACACCTGAATCAACGTGTCGCCGGTGAAAGGAACCTGGCCGGTCAGCATGTGATAAAGCGTCGCCCCCAGGCAGTAGAAGTCGGCGCGATGATCGATCTGGCTGTCGCCGCGGATTTGCTCCGGGCTTTGGTAGTAGGGGGTGCCGAATGTCTTGGCTTTGCGTTCGGCCACGGAATCGTCCGACGTGGTATGGGCCAAGCCCAAGTCGGCCAACTTTGCCACGCCCTTGGGGTTGATCATGATGTTGCGCGGCTTCACGTCGCAATGAACGATATTCCGTGAGTGGATGTGGCGTAACGCTTTGGCAATCTGAATCATTACCTGCAGCGCGTTGTGTTCACTGTATGGGCCGTGTTCGGCGATGTGGTCGGCCACCGTGATGCCGTCGACATATTCCATGACAAAGTAGTGCGAATCGGCCGTCCCCACATCGTATGCCTGCACGATGTTGGGATGATTCAGTTGTGCCGCCGCGCGTGCTTCGGCGAACAGTCGCTGGGTGAATTTGTCGTCCTGCGTGTACTGAGGATGCAGCAGCTTCACCGCCACCACACGATCGAGTTTGAGATGCTTCGCCCGGTAAACCGAACCCATAGCCCCGGTGCCGAGCAGTTGCCCCATCTCGTAGCCAGGAATCTGAGGCAAACTGGAATTACCGTCATTCATTTGTGATTACTCTCCACCCGCCACTCGGTCGAGTTCATGCATCGACGTGATTCCCTTCGCCACCAGTTCCGCACCTGAATCAAACAGTGTGGGTGTTCCCAGTTTGTTCAGCGCTTCGCGCATCGCGCCCATGGTCGGATTACTCAGTAGCACATCGCGAATTTCTGACGTGGCCGAGAGCAACTCAAACACTGCGCGTCGTCCGAGGTAGCCTGTGCCCAGGCACCGCGCGCAGCCTTTGGGGCGATGTACGGTTTCGATCGATTCAGCTACTTTGCCAAGCCGTTTGCGTTCGGCGGGTGTGGGAGGTGCGGCGATTTTGCATGCCGGGCAAAGCTCACGCACCAGACGCTGCGAAAGAATCAGGTTCATCGCCGATGCCACCATATGTGGCTCCACGCCCAGATCGATCAGGCGGAAGATGGTACCGATACCATCGCGCGAGTGCACGGTGGTCAATACCAGGTGACCGGTTACGGCTGCCTGCACCGCGATGCGCGCTGTTTCGGCATCGCGAATTTCGCCCAGCAGGATGACATCCGGGTCTTGCCGCAGCACCGAACGCAGCAGCGCGGGGAACGTGTTGCCCAGATGTTCGTTGACCGGCATCTGGGTAATGCCTTCCACCTGGTATTCAACGGGGTCTTCGATGGTGATGACGTTGCGTCGGCCGACGTCGAGGTCACGGATGATCGCATACAGCGTGGTGGTTTTGCCTGAACCGGTTGGTCCGCATGCCATGACCATGCCGGCATCACGTTGAGTGACGGCACGAATTTCATCGCGCAGGTTTTTCGGCAGGCCCAACTCGTTGGTATGCTGCGGACTGTTCGAGGTGTCCAGCACGCGGATGACCAGCTTCTGCCCGTTGAGGGCGGGGGTGAAGCTGACGCGGTAATCGACCTGCCGCATGGGAGTGACGGCGGTGAAGTGACCTTCCTGGACGACCTGTTTGCGGGAGATGTCTACTTCGCACAGTACTTTCACCACGCCGTGCAGTTTTGAAGCCGCTTCAGGTGTAAGGCGAACCATGTCAACCATCACCCCATCCACGCGCATGCGCACGGCATGGTATTCAGTGCGCGGTTCGATGTGGATGTCGGTTGCGCAGGTTTGCATGCCTGCGGTCAGCAGCAGTTGCAACAGGGGGCCGCCGCCTTCACTTTGCTCGCCCGCAGCCTGTACCGGGGCGCGACGACTGGTCAGCAGATTCACCTGATCGGGATCGAAGCCGGCATCGGGCAGGTTGGTGACGGTCTGTCGCATCGACTGTACCGCTTCAACATGCGTCAGCGGCGGTTCCTCAGCCGAACTGGCCGGGGCGGACACCAACGGCTCGTCATCAGGCAATGGTTCAAAGATGTCCAGATCATCATCATCCGAAGCAACCGCTATGGCTGGGGACGCAATGCGGGTTGATTCATGCGGTTTCACGCGGCGCTGCGGGGGTGATGCAGGTTGGCTCGGCCAGATGAATTGCATCATGGTGCGGCCGATCAGAATGGTATCGCCATCGCGCAGGTCGGCCGCGGCAATGCGATCGCCATTCAGTTTTACGCCATTGCGGGAGTTCATGTCCGTAACTTTAAAACCACCGCCATCCGGTTCGATCATGCAATGGTGACGGCTCAGTCGATCGTCTGCCACGCACAGTGTATTGGATGGATGTCGTCCTACGGTCAGCGATTGATCATCAAGATCGATCCGCGAGGACTTGCCGGAAATGGTGACAATCAACTGAGCTTGAGCCATGGATGTGTTTCTATGTGCACCAGTTACGCGAAGGGGTCACACTTATTGCAAGACGATAGCGTAGCGGTGGGGCACGTCAGCGTCCAGCGCAGAAAAAACGATAGCTCCGAGGGGTCGACGACCGATCATAGGATGGGCTAACATATCCACGGCTGCTAACCCTTGCGGTGGTGTGATTTCCAACCGCCACAGACGAGACGGGCGTGTGTGATGGACGACAGTGGACATATTCTGGATGGTGCCAAACTGCTGGTTGTTGAAGACAGCTTCGCCGTAGCCGATGCGCTTTCTTGGGAGTTATCAACCTTCGGCGCGGTCGAAGTGCGCATGTCGCCTTCGGTGGAGACGGCACTTGAACAAATTTCTGCCGAACCTTTTGATGCCGCACTGCTGGATGTGAACCTCGGCGGGGAGAGCGTGCTGCCGGTAGCGGATCAACTGGATGAGCACGGCGTGCCGTTCGTGTTCGTCACCGGGTACAGTGAATCCGACTTATTGGAGGGACGCTATTCTGAGGCGCCCAAATACCAGAAGCCGGTCAGTGTGGCCCAGATTGTTCCCTGCCTGGCCGAGATGATTGCCCTGCGCAATCGGGATGATTGATTCGCACGTCTGGTTGGCTTGCTACACTGACATCATGTTGTGGGAATCTGGTCGCCGAAGTCGTTTTCGCCGTGCGCTGCTGACATGGTATGCGCGCGAGCATCGCAAGCTGCCGTGGCGTGCGCCGGTGGGGCAGTTGGGGCAGCCGTACCACGTGTTGGTTAGTGAGGCGATGTTGCAGCAAACGCAGGTAGCCACGGTGGTGGATTACTTCAACCGATTCACAGAGGAACTGCCCACGGTGCAGGCGTTGGCTGCGGCGGATGAACAACAGGTCCTGCGACTCTGGCAGGGATTGGGCTATTACCGTCGCGCGCGAAACCTGCATCGCGCGGCACAAATCATCGTGGACGATCACGGGGGAGAATTGCCGCATACTTTGGAGGGCCTGCTTTCCCTTCCGGGGGTCGGGCGATACAGCGCGGGGGCAATTGGTTCCATCGCATTGGGATTGGCTGAACCGGTGGTGGACGGTAACGTGATGCGGGTGCTGGCGCGATTGTTCGGCATCGATACACCAACCGACGCGCCAGCCACGCAGAAACACATGTGGGAGATTGCCACCACTTTAGTTCCCCGTCGGAACAATTTTCCGGGGGATTTCAATCAGGCGATGATGGAATTGGGGGCGGTGGTTTGTTTGCCGCGTGGTCCGAAGTGTGCGCAGTGCCCGGTGAAACGTTACTGCACGGCGCAGGCCGAGGGACGCACGGAGGAACTGCCCGTTGCCCCGCAGCGCAAGAAGCCAAAACCGGTGACGCATCATGTGCTGGCGCTTCACCGGGATGGGCGTTATGTGTTTCGTCGGCGTGGTGATGAAGGTTTGTGGGTGGGGTTGTGGGAGATGCCGACAAGCGAATGCGGAGTGCGGAATGTGGAATGTGGAATGGCAGAGGCGCTGGGACTGACTTGTGACACGCCAGTAAATATTGGCAGCTTCATGCACATTACCACGCATCGGTTGATTACATTTCAGGTACATCGTGCAGAAATGACCGGTGGGAAACTGACTCAAGGCGCGGGCAAGTGGCGGGGGCTGGATGATGTGGATGATCTGCCATTGGCCAACCCGCAATGCAAAGTGATCAGGATGCTTCAAGCGCACGATGCGCGGTAGCGATGTCTATTCCCTTTACCGCAATCTGCTTGTTCGGCTGGGTGTGCCCGGTATCAACCGAAACATTCTGTTTCGCTACGCCAAGTACTCTGGCCAACAGCGTGCACACCGCAGTATTTGCCTTGCCACCTTCCGGGGGAGAAGCCACTTTCACTTTCAATGCACCACCCAACAGGCCGACGATCTGGTCGCGGCTGGCATTCGGCACCACCCTAATGCGAAGCATAATGCCGTCAGTTGCAGGTTGTATGAATGTGCTGTGGGTCATTCGCCAAGCGTCTTCTTGCGTCGCAGGATGTGATGGTAATGCTGAGCAAAGCGGTGGGCCTCATCGCGGATGGCCTGCACCATCTTCAAGCCGAGGTGCTGTCGCGAAAGTTTTACCGGTTCGTCGCGGCCCTGTTGATAGATCAGCTCATCCTTCTTCGCCAGCGCGATCACCATGGGCGGTGGTACGTCGAACTGGTCGAACGCTTCGAGGGCGGCGTGCAGTTGACCGAGTCCGCCGTCGATCACCACCAGGTCCGGATAGAGCGTTTCGCTGGAACCCGCATCGCGATACGCGCGGTTCACCACTTCACGAATCGATTCGTAATCATCGTTCCCGGCCGTCTGGATTTTGAACCGCCGATACTGCGTTTTCAGTGGTTTGCCATCCATGAAGCACACCTTGCTGCCTACGGTTTCCATGCCTTGCAGGTGCGCGATGTCGATGCACTCGATACAGCGAATGTCGTTGTCAATGCCGAGCGCCTTCTGCAAAGAGGCGCATCCCTTCCGGGGATCGACGTAGAACGATTCGGTTTCCGGTTGCCAGCCTGCGGCGCGGTTGCTGCGGTCATCCAGTTTTTCAATGGCGAGAATCTGATCGCGCAACGTCGCGGCATGTTCGAAATTCTGATCACTCGCCGCCTGCTGCATTTCTTCTTTCAGCTCACGCAGCATGGCGGATCGCTTCGATTCCATGAACCGAGTCAGCCGGTTGATGTCCTGCCTGTATGTTTCACGATTGATCTTGTCGGCACACGGGGCAGTGCATTGGCCGATTGAGTACAACAAGCACGGGCGGAAAAAGCGGCGTTTGTCATCGTCCTCGCGGATGTCCAGCGTGCATGTGCGGAATTTGAACACGCGCTGAAGTAGCTTCATCGATTCCCGCAACGCATACACACTGGTGAACGGCCCAAGCACTTTCGCGCCCCGGTACTTCTCATCACCCGGTGTCCGCGTGATGAATACTCCGGGGAAATCATCGCGCATGGTGATAACCAGGTAGGGGAACGTTTTGCCATCGGTCAGGCGAGCATTGAAACGTGGATGAATGTCCTTGATGAGTCGCGCTTCGGTCAGCAGCGCTTCCCATTCACCTTCGCATTCGATCACATCGAAATCATTCACCACATCCAGCATCGGCGCTTTCTTCGGCCCGAGCTTCGCTTCCGCCTGCGTCACCGTGGCCGGCTGAAAATAACTGCTCACCCGATTGGGCAACACTGACGCTTTGCCCACATAGATCACCCGGCCGGCGTCGTCCTTCATCAGGTAAACACCGGGAGATTTGGGCAGGGCGCGGGCCTTGAGCAGCAGTGTGTTGAGTTTTTCGGTGCGGTCGGGCATCAGTAAAGTATAGATTGCGTATTGCTGATTGCGTATTGCGGATGTGGAAACAGATACGCAATACGCAATTCGAGATCAGCAATTCGCCGCCTGCCTTGCCGTGCGTTTGCGTTCGGCTTCTTTCAGTTGCACCTTACGCATACGCACGTTTTCCGGCGTGATCTCGACCAGTTCATCGTGTTCGATGTATTCGAGCGCAGCCTCCAGCGTGAGCAGACGCGGAGCCTTGAGGGTGACGGTCGCTTCCTTGGTGGCCTGTCGCACGTTGGTCAGGTTTTTCTTGCGGCAGATGTTGACGGGGATGTCGTTATCGCGGCAATGCTCGCCGACGATTTGGCCTTCGTAGATCTGGTCACCGGGCTCGACGAACAGCACGCCGCGTTCGCCGAGTTGTTCGATGGCGTAGGCGGTGGCCTGGCCGGTTTCGGTGGCGATCATCACGCCGTTGATGCGCCCGCCCATGTCGCCGCGGTGTTCGCCGTAGTCGAGGAAGCGGTGATGCATGATCGCCTGCCCGGCGGTAGCGGTGAGTACGCGTGATCGCAGACCGATCAAGCCGCGCGCGGGGATGGTGAACTCGACCTGGGTGCGCGTCTCACCTGAGTGCATGTGCTGCATTTCAGCGCGGCGATCACCTACCAGTTGCATCACCGCGCCCACGTGTTCGGTGGGACTGTCCACGACCAGATGTTCAATCGGTTCCGTCAACTTGCCGTTTTCATCTTTGTGGAAAACGACCTGCGGTTTGCCCACGCTCAGTTCATAGCCTTCACGCCGCATGTTCTCCAGCAGAATGCCCAGATGCAGCAACCCGCGGCCGGACACAATGTGCGATTCGCCACGTTCCTCCACACGTAGGGCGACGTTCGACTGCAGTTCCTTGATAAGTCGGTCACGCACTTGGCGGCCGGTCACGTACTTGCCCTCGCGGCCGGCAAAGGGGGAATCGTTCAAACGGAAAGTCATCTGCAACGTGGGTTCATCGATGGCGACAGGCGGCAGGGCGTTGGGGTGTTCCGCATCGGCTAGCGTGTCGCCGATGTCCACCGGGTCCAGCCCAATCACCGCAAACAGATTGCCCACTTCAACTTCGCTGACTTCCTTCCGACCCAGTCCTTGAAACTGAAACAGTTGGCTGATCTTCTGTATGGTCTGCTCGCCATCGCGGGTGATGGCCGCCACCTGCTTACCGGCTTGAAGCGTGCCAGCGAACACGCGGCCGATGCCGATGCGGCCAACATACTCGCTGTAGTCCAGCGTAGTGACAAGGGCCTGCAGCGGTGCGTTCTCATCCAGATCGGCGATGGGCACGTGTTCGAGAATGGCGTCGAACAGT
>JANQFT010000625.1 GCA_028277685.1 Phycisphaeraceae bacterium | reverse complement strand
GCAGAGGATGCTGGCCTCGACGCGGTCGCCGCCGTGGGGGCGGTGTTCGGGGCCAGCATCCTCTGCGAAGGCTACATCAAGTTCTACGACCACTGCCTCGAACGCCTCGAGTGGCTCGCCGGTTACCTGCGCCGTGGCCAACAACCCCCGGCGGTGGAACGCAACGTCTCAGCCGGCGCCGCCACCGACAGCGCCATCGGCCGACGCACACACGTACCCGGTTCGGCGAAGATCAAGCGGAACGATCCGTGTCCGTGTGGCAGTGGGCTGAAGTTCAAGAATTGTTGTGGGAAGAAGTGAGTTGGTTGATCGGTTGATCCGTTAATCGGTTGATCGGCTTGTAGCGGCCGCTGTCTCAGCGGCTGGCAGTTCGAAGCGCATCCAGAAGAACTGGAATCTCATTGGTGACAATATCCCAGATGATGTCATCATCCACACCAAAGTAGACATGCGTGACAATGTTGCGCGTTGCGATGATGTCACGCCATGGTACATCCGGCATGCGTTCTCGCAACTCATCCGGCAACATCCGTGCGGCTTCACCGATCAACTCGATGTTACGCAAAAGCGCATCGTAACGCATCGCATCCGCAGTCAACTGATCTTTATCCAAGTCGGCTGCGTACTCACGTACCCGTTCGCAAAACGTGATGATGTCGTTGACGCATAGTCGCCAGTCACGCGACATTGATACGATCCCTGTCGATATAAGGGCGCAGTTCGGACCGCACTGCGTGTTCTGTCACCAAGTCAACGTCACGGCCCAATATAGCTTCGAGATGGTGCTTCAAGGCGAAGTAATTCCGAAAGCGTGCCGGTCCACGGAAGCAAACAAGAATGTCAACATCACTTTGCTCATGCTGTTCATTTCGCGCAACAGAGCCAAACACCGAAAGCGATGCCACATCAAATCGGCCGATCAAATCGTCAATGTTCTGGCGAAGCGTGGAAATAATCTGCGCGTTGCCCATAGTCGAATTATACCACACAGTTTGTAGGTCCGGGCCTGCCCGGACAGTTCAGTCAGAACCAAAAGCACGACGCAATCGTCCGGGCTGGCCCGGACCTACGGCTAACACTCACACACTGGCAGCACGAAGTGTTGATCTTCATCACCCCCCACGGCCCAGGCGTTTGCGTCGATGAAATCAACACCCTCCGGCGCGGGGCCGAGTTCGTGGGTTTTCACGCCGATGGCGGTGTCGAACACTTCGATGATGCGCACGTGGAAGGGAATCTCACACATGGCGGCGGTGGTTAAGTGCATGCGGCTGCCGTGCGGAGCGAGTGCCGTCACGTGGCAGTGGCCGGCCAGTACCAACTTCACATGCGGGTGCCTGTCGAACAGCGCGTTCATCGTGGCGGGGTATTCTTTGGGGATATAGTCGTGCAGGCGCGGGTCGCTGGCGGGCACGCGATCCATCTGGGTGTGAATGGCGACGATGGCCGGGCGATCGTTGTGCTTAGTCAGGTGATCATCCAGCCACTTCACCTGCGCATCCAAAATGCACGGCTGATGCGTGTACGGCGGCTTGGGGTGCCAGTACATCACCGGGCCGTTCTGATCCGCCCAGTAGTTGTTCAGCACGTAGACATCGCACTCATCAAACGCGCGGTGCGCATCGGCCAGCGTGATCGCATCGTACTCCGCGGCGATCTTCTGCCACAGGTCATACGAATCGGGCTGACAGATATCGTGATTGCCCAGGCACGCCAGCACCGGGCGGTCGAGGGTGGTGAGTTGGTCGAGCGACTGACGAATCATCGGTTCGACGCCGTCGTCCACCATATCTCCCCCGTGGATGACCAGGTCGACCTGTTGATCGTCCAGCAGCTTCTTGAGGCGCGGCATCAGTTCCGTCAACCCATCCACCCAACACGACTGTTGATGATAGCCCGTGCCCGGCGCACCTAAGTGCGAGTCGGTGATGTATGCGATGCGCAATGCCACAGTGGTATTCCCCGTGATATTAATCCTCGAATCATCACAAACCACCGACTACAGCAGGCCGGCGGTTTCCTCCTGGTCGAACATCAGGTTCATATTCTGCACCGCCTGACTGCTCGCACCTTTCATCATGTTGTCGATGGCGGCAAACACCATCACTTTGCCTGCGGCAATGCGGACGGCCACATCGCAGTAGTTCGTGTTCACCACGTGCTTCACATCCGGCAAATCCGCCCGCACACGCACGAAGGGTTTGCCGGCGTAGGCATCTTCGAACGCAGCGTAACAATCTTCTTCGGTCACCTGGTCGGCCGGTTGCAGATAGATGGTGGCCAACATGCCGGCCGTGAGCGGCGCGACGTGCGGCACGAACAGCAATTCACTCGACTGCCCGGTGAACTGATCGAGCACCTGCTTCATTTCCGGTTGATGCCGATGGTTGCCCGCGGCATACGGCCGAAACGCTTCGTTCATCTCCGGGAAGTGATAGCCCTGCGACAGACTGCGCCCAGCGCCACTCACGCCGGTCACCGCGCTGACCACCATGTCCGTCGGCTTCACCAGTTGCTTATCCAACAACGGTGCGATGCCAAGCGTCGCGCATGTGGGATAGCAACCGGGGTTAGCAACCAGCTTCGCCGTGGGAATCTCATCAGGAAACAGTTCGGGCAGACCGTAGGCTGCGTGGGCGATGTTGCCGGCATCCGTGTGGTCCACACCGTAGGTGTCTTCGTAGAGGGCCACATCCTTCAACCGATAGTCGGCTGAATAATCCACCACGCGCACACCCGCATCCAGCAAATCGGGCACGACCGCCATCCCCGTCCGATGCGGCACGCAGAGAAACGCCACGTCCGCTTCGTCGGCAATGGCTGCGGGATCGATCGGTCGACACACCATCTCGCATCGGCCGAGCAGTTCGGGGAACTCTTCAGCGATGTTGGTTTCTTCTTCCCGCCGACTGGCCAGATACGTGATATCAACGCCCGGATGCTTCAGCAGCAGGCGAATCAACCACAGACTGGTATAGCCGGTGGGACCAACGATGGCGGCACGAATACTCATGGTGAAGATTGTAGCAGGTGCAAGCGATCAAGCCATCAAAGGCAAGGGGGAGTTGACAGGATTGACTTGATAATAAAATCATCAGCATCCAGTTTGCAGGTCCGAGGCGTTTAGCGTGTGGGGTGTGGAGCCGGATGTCGGAAACATGATCATTCCCACAAGCCCCACGATGGCGCAGCCTTCGCGGGGATCAAGCCGCAAGCAGCATGGAAAGCCATCAAGGCATCAAGCCATCAAGAAGAGCCAAAGCGTCCGGTCCTACCTCGATGGCTTGGTGCCTTGATGGCTCGATGGCTGAGACAGTCAATACGCCGGGTGCCACGGACAGCGGAGGTCTGCCGGAGTCGTCCGTG
>JANQFT010000255.1 GCA_028277685.1 Phycisphaeraceae bacterium | reverse complement strand
ATCCAATGATCGCGCTTCGATACCAATCGGCAGCCACCGTGTGGTGTCGAGGCGTAGTAACGCATCGACGGCGGCATCACGTGCGGGATTAATCACATTCTGTGGTATCTTGTCTGTCACGAAACCCATGGTAGCAAGTGATACGAAAACTGGTGCACGATGGCATGGTGAACATCGAAGTACAAACCGAAACCGATACCGCCCGCGGCTGGACGTTCAACGTGACCGTGACAAAAAACAACCAGCCCAGCGTGTATGAAGTTTCGCTGAGCTGGTCGGATTACGATCACTGGTCGCACGGACGGGTTGCGCCCGAGCGCGTTGTCGTAGCCGCGATGGCATACGCGATCGAAGCGGAAGGTCTGGACGAACTCGGCACCAGATTTGACTGCGCCAGATTACGCCGGATATGGCCCGCCATCGACCAAGAGTTACCCACGCGACTGTAACCTGAGGTTATTCCTCTTTTGACTTTGACGCAGCCTTCTTCTTCGCGGCGGCTTCCGCCTTCGCCTTCTTCTTGGCTTCCCGCTCAGCTTTCCTCTTTGCCTTCTTGGCTTCGTATTCTGCCTTCTTCGCCACAACGGCAGCTTCAGCTTGCTGCTTCTGCTCGGCCGTCAGCAACGCCATGACTTCCGCGTGCTCCGCTTCTTTCAGGGCCTTGATCTTGGCCAGAGTTTCTGAATGAATTTCCTTGATCTTGGCGTGCTGTTCTTCGGTCAGGTTCTCGACTTTGGTGAACGGGAACCAGAGGCGGGTTTTCTTGTACTTCTTGGGTTTAGCCTTTTTCTCAACGTGCTCTGCTTTCACCTTTTCTTTCGAACCACTGGCTTCCGCCCCGGCCTGCTGAGTGGCAATCCCCATTGCCAACCCCATCGCCAACACAACCAGCACAACATGCAGACGTTTCATACCAATGCTCCTTATGGACCACACCCCTCTTGCATCGAGCCAGCCACCATGGCAACCCGACCAGAAAGTGATCCCGAATATCCCACCGGTCTTTCCGTGTGTCAATCTTTATTATCCGGCATCAGCGACTCGGTGCGCGGCTTGAAGTCCATCGGCAGCACCAACGTAAACTTCGCACCAGTGCCCGGTTCGCTCTCCAGTTCGATTTCCGATTCGAGCAGCTTGGCCAGTTCGTTACTGATGGCCAACCCCAGTCCTGCCCCGCCATGCTCCTTGGTGTGCGAGCTGTCGAGTTGACGGAATTTCTCGAAAATGTGCTCTTGCAGATCGGCCGCAATGCCGGGACCGTTGTCAGCCACCCACACACCGATGGCCAGAGCTTCGCCATCCCTGTTCTCTCGCAAAGCAGCACCGAGTTCGATGTATTCACCCTCTGCGGCAAACTTCAGTGCGTTGGACATGAAGTTGAAAATGATCTGCTGAAACTTGCGTGGGTCAGTGCGGATCATCGGCAGGTTCGGCTCGACGGCAAGCTTGATCTGGATTTTTGCCTTCTCGGCTTGCGGCCGCATGAGGTTGGCCAGTCCCTCACATGCATCCGCAATCGACATTTGCTCTACGCTCAACTCGACCCGCCCCGCTTCGATTTTCGCCAGGTCCAGCAGTTCGTTGATCAGGTCCAGCAGTGATCGACTCGAAGCCAGAATGTTGTTGGCGTAACGCAGGTGCTTTTCGGCAGCGGGCGATGCATCCAGGTTCTCACTCAACAGTTCTGCGAAACCGATGATGGAGTTCAACGGCGTACGCAGTTCGTGCGATACGTTGGCCAGGAAGTCTGTTTTCAGCCGGTTGGCTTCAAACAAGGACACGTTTGTTTCGGCCAATTCACCCAGCTTGAGGTCTAACTGTTTGTTCAATGCTTCAAGCTGATCCTGCGTTTGCTTCAGGCCGGCCAACATCGTGTTGAAGGTGTGGGCCAACTGCTCGAATTCATCACCGGTGTTGATATCACTGCGGATGTTGAGGTCCCCATCGGCCACCTTCTCTGCCGTGTCACGCAACACTCGCACAGGAGACAAGATGATGCGCGTGGTCACGAACCAAAAAACGACAATGGCCAAAAGCACCGCCAGCAGACCGGCCGTGATGATGTAAACACGGTTCAGCAGCAGTTGCTTCGACGCCCAAGCTGCCCGCATCTGGATGACCAACACCCCACGTAATGGGTCCGCCGGCTTCATGGTGACCAGGTTTGATCCACTCGCACCCTGCGCACGATCCAGATCGCTTTGCCTCACCGCCTGCACGTAGTGGTAGCTCTGTTGGCCGGTGATATCGTTGGTGACGGTCAGCCGATCGCGTTCCGAATGATTCTCTTCAAAGACCAACAGGGCGTCGGCCAACGGCGGATCGCGCACCGCCTCCAGTTCAAGGTCTTCACTGGCAATCAGGCGGGCGTGGCGGACAGACTGATCATCGCCGGTGTGAATGGGCAGCGTACGGGTGAATACCTGTCCGAACGGGGCGAAATCGGCAAGCCATTGGTCAGCCAACTGACTGATGATTTTGCGCTGGCCTTCATCGACCAGCTTCTGCATGCGCAGCCAAGGCACCGACAACGCCGCGGTGACAATCAACACCACCGCCGCTCCAAACAGCAGTTGACACTTGTTCGCCAGACTGATCTTCAGACGTGCCATGTGCCACTATCTTACCGCAGGATGAATCACAGAGGGCGCGGCGACACGGAGACACTGAGAACATGATTGCTTGGCAGGTGGTTGCACAACAACTCACAGAGCATCACTTCGTGTCTCTGTGTACCTCTGTGATAAGCTGTAGTGTTATTGTGCCGCCAGTTCATGCAGCTTGGTGCCGTATCGCAAGGAGTGGGCGATGCGGTTGTTTTCATCGAGTACGACGACGGGAACTTGGTGCGCATCGATTTCGGATTCGTCCAGCAGACCAAACGCGCAGATGATGATTTTGTGACCGACTTCAACGAGTTTGGCCGCCGCCCCATTCAGGCCGATGATGCCGCTGCCTGCTTCGCCTTCGAAGATGTAGGTTTCAAAGCGGTTGCCGTTGTCGATGTCGGCAATGAGCACGGCTTCACTGGGTCGCAGGCCGGTCGCGCGCAGCAGGTCGGCATCGATGGTAATCGAACCGACATAGTCCACATCACATTGCGTGACGGTGGCGCGGTGGATTTTACCTGTGAGCATTTTCCGCATCATGACGCGGGGTTCCCGTGAAGACTGCCTAGCAGGTCTATCGGCTGATTCTAGGTGCGTGCTCAAGCGGCCTCAAGCATCGAGGCTCGAAGCAGGCTTGGTTCGCAGGTGGGCAAACTGGCCCGGTTTCGTGGCAGACTGCCAGTCGAGGCGTTCCGCATCACCCCAGAGGCTTTCCAGATCGTAGTACGACCGCTCAGTTTCACTGAACAGGTGGGCTACCACATCGACAAAATCCATCACCACCCACGCCCCGCTTTGCGTGCCGTGTGAACGGAAGATCGATTGACCTTCCTCTTTCGCGAGCAATTTCAGATCGGTGGCAACGGCATGCAGTTGGCGATCGCTGGTGCCGGTGCCAATCACAAAAAAGTCGGTCACCTGGCTGATGCCTTTGAGCTGGATGACAATGACGTTCTCGCAATGGTTGTCCGCCATGACGCGCGCGGCATGACAGGCGAAGGCCTGGCCATCGGTGGCGGCTGCCTTGGGCGTGTTGTCCTGCGGTGCGGTCATGGTTCGGTTGCGGGTCGATGGGCGCGCAGTGCGAATCGACCATGCGGCCGATCATCCACGCCCTTCATCTTCAGTGGTTGTTGGAAGCGGCAGGCGTCTTAGCGGGAGCGCGGACTGCGGACAGGCCCCATGGCCACTCGTTTGGCACTCTTACGCTGGGCGCGGCGGCGACGCTCGGACGGCTTCTCGTAGTAGGCGTGCTTCTTCACGTCTTTGGTGAGGCCTTCCTTTTCGCACATCTTCTTGAAACGCCGGAGCATCTGCTCGGCCGACTCATTGCTGCGTGCTTTGATGCGAATCGCCATATGCGTCAACGCCCTTTCTGGGTGGATCGTTTCTCTGCGGACCGGTCAAAGTCCAGTATTTTGGCAAAAATAGCGGAACGATGCAAGCCGAATCGCCGGCAAACCCGAAAGATGACTTGCGTTGATTACCGCGACAGGTATAATGCCCGGCTCGATTGAATCGGGCCACATGCCCGGAGGTTTAAGCAAATGCCAAACGTATGTGCATTTACAGGTCGCAAGACAAGTTCGGGCCGCAGCCTGCGGTACCGCGGCAAGGCGAAGTACCTTGGCGGCGTCGGTAAGAAAATCACCGGCAAAACCAAGCGGAAGTTCCGCCCGAATATCCAGACCGTGACCGCCCTAGTCGACGGTAAGCCCAAGCGGGTGAAGGTTTCCGCTAAGGCTATCAAGATGGGCTTGGTGCAGAAGCCGGTCAAACGGAAGTACGCCTACACCGCCAAGATAAAGGCGCAAGCCGCGGCGGAGTGAGCAAGAACGAAAAAGTGTGAGAATCGATGATGTAGCCCCCGGGTTGTTGATGCCCGGGGCTATTTTTTGCGCGGGAACGGGAAAGCGGACGCGATGAATCGCGGCGCCAGATGGTAGGCGGAGGCAAATCGTTCCGAGTTCCCAGTTCCGCGTTCCGAACTTCACTGGGGTCAATCGTACCGGAATACGCCCTTGCGCCAGGCGTAGGCGTAGGCGATGATCGACGTGGCGATGAAGAAGAACATGCGGAACAGGAACTGTGTGCCCAGCGGGTCACCTTGCGGCAGGTTGGGCAGCACCGTGGCCCAGGGGAAGAGGAAGACGATTTCCACATCAAAAACCAGAAACGTCATCGCCAGCAGGTAGAAGCGGACATTGAACCGACGGCGGGCAGTGCCGATGGGGTTCATGCCGGATTCGTAGGTGGTGGCTTTCACATCGCCGGTGCGACTGGGACCGAGCACCTTGCTGAGGATGATATTGCCCACACCGAACACGAGGGCCATGATCAGCATCAGCGCGATGGGGCCGTAGGTGGACATGCCGTCGGCAAGGGTGTGTGCGATCACTGGGCTACCTTTCCCACAATCGGTACATCAAATGAAGCCACCACAGGTGCGTGGTCCGATGCATCTATCATACCCTCGACATTCACCACTTTCGCACTGCCGGGCACATAACATTTCGCCAAGGCCGGGCTGACCATGATGTAGTCGATCTGCGAACGGAAAGGAGGGCGCAGATAGGTGATGCGCTGTTCATCCGGCAGGTGGGCTAGCGCGGGGGTAAGCGGGCCATCGATTGGTCCCCCTGCAGTCAAGGTGTCGATGGGCTTACTCCCGGGGGTATCATTGAAATCGCCGACGACCGCGATCAGTTCACTCGGGTTCTTTGCCAGCATCTCGCGCACGATTTTGCTGATGGCCATCGCCTCGGCCGTGCGCCACTTGGTGCTCTTCGGATCGTTCTTGCCATCGCGTTTGCTCTTCAGATGCACCACAAACACGTGAACGGTTGCCGCGCCTTCATCCGGCTGAATCTGAACGTGCAGCAGATCACGCGCGAACGGCCAGGTGCGACCGGTGGGGCCTTTCAGTTGTGCAAAACGATGCACAGTGATAGGACCCGGCCGCACGCGACTGAGAAAACCGTTGTTGATGCCTCGCATGCCGATGCGCTCGGTCACATGAACAAACTTGTAGTTCTGATCCGGCAGACGGTCATTCACGAACTCCGCCAACGCACCCATTTTTTCCATTTCACAAATGCCCAGGAAGTCGGCATCAGTCGCAGCGATCACCTCGGCGAGTTTCGCCAGTGATGCCTCGTCCTTCGGTGTCATCACTTCATCGCCGTTGTAGGGGTCGTTGTGGGTATCGAAGAAATTCTGCACGTTGTATGCGCCCAGCGTGATGCGTGCTGGAGCCTTCGCCGGCACAGCGGACCGCGATTTCAGTGGATCAGCTTCCACCGTGGATGCCGCCGCCACATTGGTGATACGCAAACCATGCGGCAGATATGATGGGCCGGACGAACGTGATTCCAGCCCGGGCAGCAGCACCATTGCACTAATGGCGGCAAGAGCGCCTGCGACGGCTGCAACCGCGATGGCGGTGATATTCGTACGTTTCATCGTGAATACCTTTGCGCTAAGAATCATCCGTGACCGGTTCGCATGATAGCTCAGTAACCGTGCTGCTGCCAAAGCTATATTGTTAATGCCATACCATCGATTTTTCTTCTCGCAGATCGTATCATCGACACCACTATGACCAGTGATTTATCCGAACAACTCAGTCTGCTCAAACGCACCAGTGAAGCGATCTACTCCGAGGACGAACTCACTGAGCGGCTCAAGTCCGGCAAGCCCCTGCGCGTGAAATACGGCATGGACCCCACCGCCCCGGATATCCACCTGGGGCATACGGTCCAACTTCGCCTGCTGCGTCAGTTTCAAGATGCCGGCCACACCGTTGTGCTCATCATCGGCGACTACACCGCAAAGATCGGCGACCCCTCTGGGCGTGATACCACTCGCCCCATCCTTGATGATGAAACCATTGCCACCAACGCGCAAACGTACCTAGACCAGGCGGGGCTGATCCTTGATACCAATCCGGCCAAACTGAAAGTGCGCAAGAACAGTGAATGGCTGAGCAAACTCAGCTTCGCCGATGTGCTTCGGCTGACCGGCCAGATCACCGTGCAACAGATGCTCCAGCGCGAGAACTTCAAGAAGCGCGTCGAAGCCGGCCGGGAAATCGTGCTCAACGAATTCCTGTATCCGCTGATGCAGGCGTACGACTCGGTGGTGATCGAGGCAGATATCGAGTTTGGTGGAAACGACCAGACGTTCAACTGCCTGATGGGACGTGACCTGCAAGGCAAGATGGGTCAGCCGCGGCAGATCGTGATCATCACGCCGATTCTCGTGGGCCTCGATGGCACCGAGAAAATGAGTAAGTCCAAGGGCAACTACGTCGGCCTGACCGACACACCCGATGATATGTACGGCAAGGTGATGAGCATCCCCGATGACCTGATGCGCAACTACTTCACGTTACTCACCCCCATCCCCGATGAACGGGTGAACAGCCTGCTGGACACCAACGCCACCCACCCGCGCGATGCGAAAGACACGCTGGCCAAAGTAATCGTGGAAGAGTTCCACGACCTGGATTCAGCAAACAACGCCAGCGCCGAGTTCCGCCGTCGCTTTGCCGAGAACCAGTTGCCGACCGATCTGGAAACACACGCCATCAGCGAAGAGGAAATGCTGCTGGCGAAGTTGATCTCGCACGTCGGCTTTGCCTCCAGCAACGGCGAAGCGCGTCGACTCATTCAACAAGGCGCGGTCAGCTATGGTGAGGACAAACCGAAAGACCCCACCACGGTCGTCACGCTGCCGACCGAGCCGGTGGTACTGAGAGTCGGCAAGCGGCGTGTGTGCCAGGTGGTGAAGGGGTAGCATCAAAGCCGGAAGTGGGAAGTGGACAAGCCATAAGCCAAGAACCAGCGGGATGAAGCCTAAGATGCCTTCTGCGTGGTATGATTCACCATGATCGAAATTGCATTGACCATCTCGATTGTGCTTCTGATCGTGGCGGTGGTGGTATGCATCATCTTCAAACGCCAGAACACGCAGCTTCAATCTGAACATCTCGCCACACAAACTGAACTTGAATCGGCGAAAGCGCATAACGCGGAGTTGATCACCCACAATGAAGTGCTCCAACAGACACACGAACACGACCAGCAACGCCTGGATGAGTTCAAGAAGCAGATTGATGAGAAATTCAAAGCGATGGCCGGCGATGCATTGAAAGATTCGCGCGATGAGTTTCTCAAGCAGGCGAACGAAAAACTGAAGCCCGTACAGGAAGCCCTCACCCGTCTGCACGAAGCGGAAAAACTACGCAAGCAGGACCATGGCTCTCTCACCGAACAGCTACGCCAACTCAACGCCGACCAGCAGACCTTGAGACAGGAAACAGGAAACCTGGTCAAAGCCTTGCGACGTCCCGAAGTGCGCGGCCGGTGGGGTGAACTGCAGATGAAGCGACTGTTCGATCTGGCCGGCCTGGCTGAACGCGTGGATTACGATGAACAAGCCTCGATTGACGCTAAAGATGGTGGAAAGCTGCGCCCAGACTTCACAATCCATCTTCCGAATGATCGTATTATCGTTGTTGATGTTAAGACATCACTTGATGCATATTTAGATGCAACAGCTGCGAGCAATGATGCAGAGCGTGAAGACCACCTAAAGCGACATGCCAGCAACGTACGTACCGCGGCAAAGGGATTGGCTGCGAAATCATATTGGGAGAACTGTCAAGAAACTCCCGATTTTGTCGTTATGTTCCTTCCAGCAGAAAGCATGCTCTATGCTGCGGTAAGACACGATCCTGACTTACTTGAGTGGGCAATGGAAAGCAACGTTGTTATTTCCACTCCCACAATTATGATTGCCCTGCTAAAGACCATAGCGATGGGTTGGCGAGAAGAGCAAATCACCGAAAATGCAAGAGTGATTGGCGAGCAAGCTGCAGTCATGCATTCAGCACTCTGCGCTTTCGCAGGTGATTACGCCAAAGTACGCCACCACCTGATTCAAGCTGGACAGAGTTACTCAGACTCCGCAAGCAAATTCAACAACTCGGTTCGTCGTGCTGTCGAGAAACTTGAAGAATTGAATGCCAAATCCACAAAATCACTTCCCGATGATGATGAGGACAACCTTGACGGACGCAAATCTGATCGAACGCTTGCACCCATGATTGCGAATCTGAAATCACCTACTGCCTTTAATACCGCACAAGCAGACGAGCAGCCTGACACCCAGGAGTAACCCATGCCACGTTGTTTCTGGATCGTTGCATTGGTGGTGTTGGCGATTGGTGCATCACCGGCCATCGCAGGCAAGCTCACCAAGTTCAAAACCAGAGCCTACACCGTTTACAGCGACCTGCCGCGTGCGGAAGCGAAAGAAATCGCCAACCACATGGACGGCGTGTTCAGTGAATATACCCGTCGACTGGCCGGAGCGGGCTTCAAGGCGCGTCGTCGCACAGACTTACCCCTCTATTTGTTCAGCCGATACGAAACCTACGTGCGATTTCTCGCGGCACAAGGCATTCGCGCAGAGAATACCGCAGGTATGTTTTTTGTCATGCCGAAGCTGCAGGGCCTGGCCGCGTGGACCGGTGACCAGAGCCGCATTCGGTTGTACCACACGCTGCAGCATGAAGGTTTCCATCAGTTTGCATACCTGCGGATCAGCCCGAACCTGCCGATTTGGGTGAACGAAGGTCTGGCGGAGTACTTTGGTTACGCTCAACTGGTGAAGCGTCGCTTCGTACTGGGACAGGTGGACCAGATGCGCCTGCAGCGATTACGTGAAGCCATCGAAAAGAATCGCACACTGCCATTCACAACGATGATCAACATGACCGGCCAGGAGTGGGCTACCAACGTACAGGGCGGGCATAACATCGGCCACCTGCAATATGCCCAGGCATGGTCGATGGTGCACTTTCTGGTGCATGCGAAACCGGCGTATCAGAAAGCGTTCATGGCTTATCTGACGAAGGTACACAAGGGCGTTGGCTCCGGCCGCGCATTCAGCCAGGCGTTTGGATCAACCGACTATCAACCTTTCGAACGAGCATGGCGGGAGTACATCCTCAATCTGCAACCCGATGCGTTGACCACGGCCTCACATCGGCTGATGTTTCTCGCACAAGGGATGAAGATGCTCAGGCAACGTAACCAGGCGGTCAGTTCCATCGAGCAGTTAAAAAAAGAACTGCAAGCCGTGCGTTTCCGTGTTCAACACAACTCCAGCGGCGTGACACAGAAGTACCACGCCTCCAACGAAACTTTATTCCAGGCACCAGTCAATACCAAGAAGAAGCGCCCCACAACCATCCGCATGGTACCGAACCGTAAACCCAACCTGCCACCGGAAATCGTCATCTCCGGACTGGAAGCCACGGTCAAACTGAAGTGGCTGGCCAATCCGGATGGAACAGTGGTGGAAGAGATCGTGTATGAATAGTTTGTACGGCAAATCGACGGAGCACATGTTCCACTGCCCGGCGAAGGTGAATCTCGCCCTGTCCGTCGGTGCACCCCGAGTCGACGGCTACCACCCGATTGCTTCGTGGATGGTTGCCATCG